>NZ_QGKR01000322.1 GCF_003172955.1 Micromonospora acroterricola
CCCACGGCGGAGCCGCCGCCCGTCCCGGTGACGCCGGCCGCCCCGGAGCCGGCCACCGTCGGCCCGTCGACCGCCGCGCCGGGCTGGCCACCGCACCCCGGGCCGGGTCCGCAGACGCAGCACGGCCCCGGCTGGGGACCACAGGCAGGTCCTCCCGGCTGGGGACCACAGGGCGGTCCCCCCGGCTGGGCGCCGCAGGGCACCCCACCCGGTTGGGCACCGCAGGGTGTTCGGCCCGGCTGGTCAGCACGGCCGCCCGAGCCGCGCCCGCACGGGCTGGAGCTGGCCGGCTACGGCGCCCGCTTCACCGCCCGACTGATCGACTTCGGCATCGTCTTCGCCCTGAACGCCGTGGTCAACGGCTGGTTCGTCTGGCGGTGGATCCAGGAGCTGCTGCCGTACTGGCGGGAGGTGCTCCGGCGCGCGCAGCAGGGCAACTCCTCCACGGAGGGGCTGCCGCCGATCGGCGAGCAGGCCGGGCTTCTCCTGGTGGTGATCCTGGTGATCGCCACGGCGCTCTGGCTGGCGTACGAGGTGCCCGCCATGGCCGCCGGCGGGCAGACCGTCGGCAAGCGGGTGATGCGGATCCGCGCCGTGCCGCTCGCCGCCGACCAACCCCTCGGCGTGGGCCGGGCGCTCAGCCGCTGGACCACACTGGGCATGCCCACCCTGCTCTGGTACTGCGCCGGGCTCGGCCTGGTGCTGCAACTGGTCGACGCCCTCTCCCCGCTCTTCGACCACCCGCTTCGTCAGGCGCTGCACGACAAGCGGGCGCAGACGGTGGTCGTCCAGGTCCCCCACTCCACCGGTTCCGCCACCCCGAACGACCGCGACCAGCCCTCGGGAGACACCCCATGACCGACTCCGGACGTCACCAGCCGGCGCTGCGGCTGACCCGCGCCGACCTTGACGCGCTGCCCAGCTACGTACCGGGCCGCAGCCCCGCCGACCTGGCACGGGAGCTGGGCCTGCCGGAGGCCATCAAGCTGGCCAGCAACGAGGTGCCCTACGGGCCGCTGCCGGGCGTCGTGGAGGCGGTCACCGAGGCGCTGGCCGCCTCGCACCGCTACCCCGACATGGGCGTGGTCGCGCTGCGCGACGCGCTGGCCGAGCGGTACGGGGTGGACGCCGACCGGATCGCCACCGGCTGCGGGTCGGTGGCGCTCGCCGAGCACCTGGTCCGGGCCACCTGCCTGCCCGGCGACGAGCTGCTCTACTCGTGGCGGTCGTTCGAGGCGTACCCGATCATCGCGGCGACCAGCGGCGCGACCAGCGTGCGGGTGCCCAACGACGCCGGGCACGGGCACGACCTGGCGGCGATGGCCGCGGCGGTGACCGACCGGACCCGGATGATCCTGGTCTGCAACCCGAACAACCCCACCGGAACGGCCGTACGCCGGGCCGAGTTGGACCGGTTCCTCGACGCGGTGCCGGACGACGTGCTGGTGGTCATCGACGAGGCGTACCGCGAGTTCGTGACCGACCCGGAGGTGCCGGACGGCCTCGACTACCTGGACCGGCCGAACGTGGCCGTCCTCCGCACGCTGTCCAAGGCGTGGGGTCTGGCCGGCCTGCGGGTCGGCTGGCTGGTCGCCCAGCCGGTGGTGGCGGCGGCGATCCGCAAGGTGGTGACCCCGTTCTCCACCAGCACGGCGGCCCAGGCCGGGGCGCTCGCCGCGCTGGCGCAGGCCC
Source organism: Micromonospora acroterricola (assembly GCF_003172955.1). Lineage (GTDB taxonomy): Bacteria > Actinomycetota > Actinomycetes > Mycobacteriales > Micromonosporaceae > Micromonospora > Micromonospora acroterricola. The sequence continues at coordinate 1,693 of NZ_QGKR01000322.1, forward strand.
CGGAGATGGAGCGCCGCTGCGCGCTGGTCGTGGCCGAGCGGGACCGGGTCACCGAGGCGCTGCGCAAGTTCGTGCCCGACGTGCCGACCAGCCAGGCCAACTTCGTCTGGCTGCCGCTGGGCGACCGGGCGGTGGCGTTCGGCAAGTCATGTGAGGCGCGCGGCGTGATCGTCCGGCCGTTCGCCGGGGACGGCGTCCGGGTCACCATCGGCACCCCGGTCGAGAACGACGCGTTCCTGGCCGCCGCGGAGGCGGCGCTGGCCTGACCGCCCGGCCGGTCCGCCTTCGGTGTGCTGTGCGGACCGGACCGACCGGACATCAGGCGGCCGGCATGGGCTCCCGGAACCGGACCCGCCGCCGGTACGCGAAGACCCCGAAGAGCGCCAGCACCAGGCCCGACGCGACCAGCCCACCGATGAGCACCTGCTCCGACCGGTCGGTACTGCTTGCCGCGACCGGTGACGGGCCGAAGGTGACCGTGCCGGTGGCAGTGCGTTTGGTCCACCCGCTGGCCAGTGCGAGCTTCGCCGCCCAGGGTCCGTCCGGGAGCCGCCGGTCGAGCGGCACCCGGATGGTGGTCCGGCCGTTCAGTGGCAGCGTCTCCGCCTCGGCTTTGACCGGGCCGGCGGAGAGGCCGCCCGGACCGTCGCTGAGCCAGAGTTCACCGGCCAGGTCGAGGGCCCGCTGGCCGGTGTTGCGTACCTCGGCGGTGACGAACGGGGCGCCCCCGGCGTCCCGACCACCGCTGAGCGGGCTGACCTCGAAGCCGGACGGCGGCTCACCGCCGGGGCCGACGGAGAGGTAGACCCGGATGCCGGCCCGGCCGATGTTCCGGACGTTCCGTCCGTCCACACCGGACACCTCCGCCCAGATCACCGCGTACCGCTCGCCGGCCTCGGCGTCGCGCGGCACCGTAATGGTCACCAGGGCTTCGGTCTCCTCGGCCGTGGCGAGCGCCTCCTCGCCCGGCTCAACCGCAATCCAGCTGCTCAGCTCGTTCTCGGTCCGGTCCGGGACGAACTCGAAACCCTCGGCGCCGACGCGGGCGGCGGCGGCGTAGAGGGCGATCCTGCGCTGGATCTCCGAGGAGTTCTCCACCACGATCCGGCGCTTGATCGTGGTGCCGGGCTTGACGTGGTCGACGATGTACTTGTGCGCCCGGGGGTCGTCGCGCCGGTTCACCGGTGCGTCGAGCAAGCGTATTCCCACCCCGGTGGCTGGCTCGCCCTGACTCGGCGTGACCGACGGTTGCGGGCTCCCGTTCGGCCGCGCGTCGTCGGGGGCCGCGGGAACGACGGCCTCGGGCAGGATGGGCTCGGCACGTGCCGGTGGGCGCTTCGCGGACGCGGACGCGGGTTGCGGGACCGACACCTCCGCCCCGGCCGCGACCAGGACGGTCACAGTCAGGGCGATGGTGCGTCCCAGGTCATGCCACCGAATGGGTGATCACTCCCGAGTAGGTGCCACCGACCGCGGTGGCGGGGACGGTGATCCGAATATCCGGAGCCCAGCTGGCGCTGTTGTTGCCGGCGCCCGACGTCTTCAGGAAGGCCACCCGGGGCACGCTCAGGTTCACCGCGTCCGCCTGGGTGGGCTGGCCAGGCACGAAGGTGCCGGTGCCGGTGGTGCCCGTAGCAGCGCCGGACCAGTACTCCACCAGCGCGGGCACGATGGTCTCCTCGGGAGTGCCGGCACCGGTGCTGAAGGAGCTGCCGCTCACCGTTGCGGTCCAGGTGGCGGAGAGAGCGGCCCGCTGGTCGGTGACCGTCACGGTGCCGAGTTCACCGGTGATGGTGGAGCCGGCGAAGACGGCGCCGAGGTTCACCGCCGCCGGCACGTTGATGTTCAGGTCGGCGGTGGCGACGGTGAAGGTGACGATGGTGTCGCCGCTCGGCGCGGCCGCGGCGGGCGTCGCCAGGGCCACGACGGTGGCCGCGGCGGCGGTCAGGGCGAGAAGTGGCTTCTTCATGACAGGAACCGTAAATCCCAAGCACCGACAAATAGCGAGCTTCCTGGACAAATCCCCCTTTAGGCGACCGAGTGCGTGATGGTTCCGCGGTAGGAGCCGGCGACGATTCCGGTCGGGATCGCAACCCGGACCGTCGGCACCCAGGCCACCGTGTTGTTGCCGTTGCCGCCGGTCTTGCGGAACGACTGCCGGGCCACGCCGAGGGTCACGGCCTGAGCGGAGGTCACCTGCCCCGGGACCAGGGTGCCGCCACCGGTGCTGCGCGTCGCCGGACCGGACCAGTAGGAGATCCGACTGTTGTCGATCGTCCGCTGCGCGCCGCCCGCCCCCGTGATGAAGATGGTGGCGGAGACGGTCGCGACCCAGATGTTCGGGTTCACCGGCCCCCGAAAGTCGCTCACCTCCACTGTGCCGAGTTGGCGGGTCAGGGTGCCGCCCGCGATGCCCGCACCCAGGTTCACCGAGGCGGGCACGGTGATGTCAACCCCGACCGTCCGGACCAGCTCCACCGTCCGCGAGGCCGGCGCGGCGCCAGCCGGTGCGGGAGTCACGAGGATGGTGATCGCGCCCAACAGGGCCGCCAGGAGTCGCACACTGAGACTATAGGTAGCTTATGTCCGTTTTGTCGAGCCCGTCGATCCGGCACAGCCGTCACGTCGCGGCGAGAATCACCGGCTCGGAGGTGAAGAAGTACCGCTGGTCGTCCGCGTCCGGATCCACCGGCTTCCGGAGCCGCTCCACCGCCAGGTAGCCGTCCACCGCGTACGCGGCACCCGACGCCCAGCCGGTGCCGTCCGAGCCGGCGTTCAAGGTGAAGCGGGACCGCTCGACACCCGTCTCGGGATCGAGCGTGACCAGGTCGTTCTCGGCGGTCAGGAGGTGCACCCGGCCGGGCTGGACGGCGATGATCCGACCGGGCCCCAGGTCCGCGCGACGCCACAGCTCGGTGCCGGTCCGCGCCGAGCGGCCGACCAGCGTCCCGTCGACGACGGCGACCGCCTGGTCGCCGGCCAGCTCCACCTCGAGCCGGTCCAGCGCGGGCGCGGGCGCGGGCCCGCCCGGGCCGACCAGCCAGCCCCGGCCCGCGGCGTCCCCGGGTGCGGCGGTACGCAGCGCCGGACACTCCGACCGGCCGCTCCGGCAACCCACCGGGGTGACGACCAGCTCGTCAGCCGCCCCGGGCGGACGCCACCGATTGGTCACCTTGCCGGTCGCCGCGTCCCGGAACTCAACCGCCGCGGAACCATCACAGGTCTCCACGCCGATCAACTGCCCATCGGGGGTGGTGCCAACGTCACGGCGGCACCTCGCGGCCAGGGCGGCGTGCCAGAGTTCACGCCCGCCGGCGAGGTCGATGCCGCGCGCCTCACCGGAGCCGGTGGCGACCAGCACGGCGCGGTCGTTGAGCGTACGGGTGAGGTAGAGCCCGGGCGGCGCCCACACGGTCACGGCACCGGTACGCCGGGACGTGGGCTCCTCTGCCGGCGCCGGTCCGTCGGCCCGCCAGAGCACCCGGCCGTCCCGCGCGTCCAGCGCCACCAACTGCCCGTCCGACCATCGGCTCACCACCGTGGTGCCACTCGCCACGACCCCGACCAGCTCCGCCGGCCAGCGTCGGTACGACCAGTACGGGGTGGTCCGGTGTCGCCCGTCCACGGGCCGGTCGGCATAGACCTGGCGGTGGGCGGCGTACACCCGCAGCCGGGCGTCCACGATCAGCGGGGCGACCGGCAGCCGGCCGACCACTCCGGGGGCCGGTTGGGCCGCGGCCGGGTACGCGCCTCGGGCCACCGTGCTCACCTCGGCCGGCGCGAGCACCCGGTGGACGATGGCCGCGACCGCCGCGGTGGCGAGCAGCGCCGCTACCACCACCACGAGCCGTCGCCGGCCCTTCGGGAACCCCATGCCGCACCTCCGCCCGGCACCCTACCCAGCGGAACTCACCGGACCCCGGCCAGGCCACGCCCGGGCGGGAGATCGACGGGCGGGGCGGTTGGTCGAGGTCAGGCTGCCTCGACGGAGCCGGTGGTGCCCGCCGCGAGAGCCAGGTCGGCGAGATCGCGCCGGAGCGCCACCTCGACCGCCCGCGCGGCGAGCCCGCCGAGCAGCAGCGCCACCACCCGGCCGTACGGGGCCGTCGGCACCGCCTCCTGGGTGACGGTGACGGCCGTGCATCCACGGCGGCGACGCCGGACCTGCCGCAGGCTCCAGGTGATCCGGTAGTCCACACCGGCGCCGGAGGAACACAGCACCAGCCGGGATGGGGCGACCGCCTCCACCACCAGGAACTCCTCGGTCAGCGTGCCGCCGCCCGGCTGGACGCGCTCCTCACGCCACGCGGTGCCCGGCCCGAACGGCCCCGGGGTGAGCATCTCGACCGGGCCGGCGGCGGTCAGCCGGACCGCGCGGCCGGGCAGGTCGGTCAGCAGACGCCACACGTCGACGGCGTGCGCCTCGATGAACCCGGTAACCGCCACCGTCGACATGCCACCCTCCCGTGTCCCCGACGGTACGCGGGGTGAGGGCCGGACGGGACCTCCGGGACGGAATTTCCACCGCCCGGAGGCCACCTTGTCCGTTTCGGCTGCCGCTCGGCACCGGTCGGCGGCCGGACCGGCGACGGTCAGCGCTCGAAGCGACCGGCCTGGATCGCGCCGATGAACGCTGTCCACCCCGGCGGGCTGACGGCCAGTGTGGGACCGGCCTGGTCCTTCGAGTCGCGGACCGCGACCAGACCGAGGACGTCGACCAGGTTGTCCGCCACCTCCACGCAGAGCCCCTGGTCGTTCGAACGGCTACTGGTACGCCAGACCGCGCCCGCGAGATCGTGCATCGTCGTTACCTCCGTGTGCGATGGGATGCCCCACCGCTGGGACCGGGCGGGGGCCCGGCCCGTACCGCGCGGCGGGGCGACGGAATCCGGACGATCAACGGCGTAACCCGGGCCGGTGATCGCACAGCCGGTGCGATCATCAGTCCCATCGACGAGACGGGTTGCCGGAGGGGCCCACAACCCGGGCCGGCACGGCCCGCCGGACCGGGGCCACGCGACAACCGCGACCGGCCCGGCGGGCCGTTCGAGGGGCGGCGCGGCTCAGCGGGCCGCCGAGGGGGGCGAACGCGGCTCAGCGGGCCGGGTGGATGGTCCCGGTGACCTCGCCGAGAGCGATGCTGGTGCCGTCCGGGCCGGGAGCGGTGGCGGTGATAATCACCGTGTCACCGTCGGCGAGGAAGGTGCGGGTCTCGTCGCCGAGCTGCACCGGCTCCGCCCCGCCCCACGTCAGCTCCAGGAACGAGCCGACCTGGCCACGATCCGGTCCCGAGACGGTGCCCGAGGCGTACAGGTCGCCGGTGCGCAGGGACGCGCCGTTGACCGTGAGGTGCGCCAACTGCTGGGCCGGCGTCCAGTACATGGTGGCGAACGGCGGCTCGCTGACCCGTTCGCCGTTCCACTCGACCGCCAGCCGCAGGTCCAGCCCCAGGTGCGGCACGTCACGCAGGTAGTCGACCACCGGCGGGTCCTGGTCGGCTGCCGGCACGAAGGCCTCGGCCAGCGCGTCCAGCGGCGTGACCCAGGCCGAGATCGAGGTGGCGAAGGACTTGCCCAGGAACGGGCCGAGCGGCTGGTACTCCCAGGCCTGGATGTCCCGGGCCGACCAGTCGTTGACCAGCACCACCCCGAAGACGTGGTCGGCGAAGTCGTCCGCGGCCACCCGGGCGCCCAGCGGGCTGGGCACGCCGACCACGAAGCCGACCTCGGCCTCGATGTCGAGGCGTACGGACGGGCCGGTGACCGGGCCCTCGGCGGACGCGCGCTGGCCGGTCGGACGGACCACCGGCGTTCCGGACACCACCACCGTGCCGGCCCGCCCGTGGTAGCCGATCGGCAGGTGCTTCCAGTTGGGCAGCAGCGCCGGCTGTCCCGGCCGGAAGATCTGTCCGACGTTCGACGCGTGGTGCTCCGAGGAGTAGAAGTCGACGTAGTCGGCAACGTCGACCGGGAGCAGCAGCTCCACCTCGGCCAGCGGCACCAGCAAGGGCTCCACGGCCGCCCGGTGCGCCGGGTCGGTCAGCAGCTCGCTGATCCGCTGCCGCACCGCCGTCCACTGCGGACGGCCGAGGGCCATGAAGTCGTTCAGCGTGGGCCGGCACAGTGCGCCGGCGGCCAGCACCAGCTCGGCGGCCTCCGCCCCGGCCAGGTCGAGCACCCAGGACCCGATCCGCACGCCGATCCGCGGCTGGCCCCCGTTGGACCGGAACACCCCGTACGGCAGGTTCGTCACCCCGTACGGCGAACCGTCAGCGCCGGTCACCCAGGTCATGCGTCGTAGCCCCCGTTCACCAGCCCCAGCCGGATCAGATCGGTCAGTGGTTCCAGGATGCTGCACGAGCCGAAGCCGACCCAGAGCGGGCGGGGGGCGTCCAGCCGGCCGCTGGTGTGCTCCAGCAGCGGGCGCGGGTCGGCGACGGTCAGCAGCTCGGTGACCGCGCGCACGCCACCGCCCTCGGCGGCCGCCAGCGTCGCGGCCAGCACGTTCGCGTAGCCGTGGTGGGTGAACCCGGTCTCCGGGTCGAGGTGCCGGACCGCCTGGTGCAGGCCGGCGGTGAGCTTGAACGGCAGGTCCCGGTCCCGGCAGGCGCAGATCACCGCGGCCAGCTCGGCCGGGGTGGGAAAGAGCTCGGCGGCCAACCCGCCGGTGCGGAACTTGGCCGCGACGGGCACCCCCTCGGCCCGCGCGGCGGCGAGGGCGTCCAGCGCGCCCATCAGCCCGAAGGTCAGCGGCAGCTCGGCGTACACGGCCTCGACGTCCGGCATGGCGTCGATCAGCCGCAGCAGCTCGGCGATGCCGGGCAGCGGATCCTCGCCGCGCCGGGCGACCGCCACCTCGACCTGCCGCGCGGTGACGCCGTCGGGTGCCAGGCGCGACAGCGCGGCGGGCAGGCCCCCGGTCCCGGTGTCGCCGATCAGGCCGACCACCAGGCCCTCGCCGAAGTCGACGAGGCCGGTCAGCTCCCCCGCGGCCACGGTCGAGGCCGGGACCAGCAGCGGGCCGACCAGGTGGGCGTACCAGGCTGCGCGGTGCCGGCGGTGGGCGGCCAGGGCGTCGGGGAGCGCGGCGCTGCCCGGAGGGAAGACGGCGGCGTCATCCACGAGGCCGTCGAGGAGTGCGGGCACCTGCGTTGACACGGAACAAGAATGTACGGGACGCTACAAGGAACGGACAACAGCGTCCGATTATCGGACGCCCCTGACCGGTGAACGGGACATATCGGGAGGCGAGATGCCGTACTACCGCAGCGTCGGCGAGGTGCCACGCAAGCGCCACACCCAGTTCCGCCAGCCCGACGGCAGCCTCTACGCCGAGGAGCTGATGGGGCAGGAGGGCTTCTCCTCCGACTCGTCCCTGCTCTACCACCGGCACGCGCCCACCGCGATCCTGGCCGCCGACGAGTTCACCCCGCCCGCGTTCACCCGGACGCCCAACCTGCCGCTCAAGCCCCGCCACCTGCGCACCCACAAGCTCGACACCGGCGGCGCCGACCCGGTCCTCGGCCGGCAGTACCTGCTCGCCAACGACGACGTCCGGATCGGTTACGTGCTCGCCGACCGGCCCTCGCCGCTGTTCCGCGACGCCACCGGCGACCACTGCCTCTACGTCGAGTCGGGCACCCTGCGCGTCGAGTCCCCGTTCGGTGTGCTCGACGCGGTGGCCGGCGACTACGTCGTCATCCCCACCTCGACCATCCACCGGCTGGTGCCCACCGGTGAGCAGCCCGTCCGCCTGCTGACCATCGAGGCGGCCGGGCACATCGGCCCACCCAAGCGCTACCTCTCGGTCCGGGGCCAGTTCCTCGAGCACTCGCCGTACTGCGAGCGCGACGTCCGCGGCCCGGACGCCCCGCTGCTCGTCGACGGCGAGGAGGCGGAGGTGCTGGTCCGCCACCGGCGCGGCTGGACGCGTTACGTCTACGCCCACCACCCGTTCGACGTGGTCGGCTGGGACGGGCACCTCTACCCGTGGGCGTTCTCGATCCACGACTTCGAGCCGATCACGGGCCGGATCCACCAGCCCCCACCGGTGCACCAGACCTTCCAGGGCCCCAACTTCGTCATCTGCTCGTTCGTGCCCCGCAAGGTCGACTACCACCCGGACTCGATCCCGGTGCCGTACAACCACCACAACGTCGACTCCGACGAGATGCTCTTCTACACCGGCGGCAACTACGAGGCCCGGCGCGGCTCCGGCATCGAGCAGGGCTCGATCTCGCTGCACCCGTCCGGCTTCACCCACGGACCCCAGCCGGGTGCCGCCGAGCGCTCCATCGGTGCCGACTACTTCGACGAACTGGCCGTCATGGTCGACACCTTCCGCCCGCTGGACCTCTGCGACGCGGCCCGCACCTGCGAGGACGACGGCTACGCCTGGACCTGGGCGCGTCGCGCCTGACCGCCGTCGCCGCCGTCAGCGGACGGCGGTGCGGGTGAAGATGGCGAACTCGGCGACCGCGGTGGCGGCGATGGCCAGCACCAGCGGCCACGGCGAGCCGACCACCGCGTACACCAGGAGCAGCACCGGCGCGGCGGCCACCGCGTAGACCGCCAGGCCCAGCGTCCGGTCCGAGTGCAGCAGGTCGGGCAGGATGGTGCGGGTCAGCCCCGGCAGCCGGGCCGCGAGCTGCCACACCACGACCCCGCCGACGAGCGCGGCGAGCACCGCCAGGAACCGGGAGAACCCGTCGTTCGCCGAGGCCGCGAACGCCACCACCACCGCGGCCACCAGCGACCAGCCCGCGCCGTAGAGCACCAGGCGGTGCAGGCCGTAGGCGACCGTCCGCCCGGAGTCCATCCGGCTCGGGCCGATCGTGGCCGCCTCGGCCAGGTACTCCAGTGCCTCCGACCAGCGGCGCTGCTCCAACCGGATGACACCGACGTCGTGCCGGACGTCGGCGAGGCGCGGGTCGAGCCGCAACGCCTCCCGGTAGGCGCGTTCGGCCAGGTCGAACAACTCCAACCGGGCAGCGACCAGGCCGAGCACCAGGTGCGCCTGCGGTTCGTCGGGAGCCATCTCGACCCCGCGCCAGGCCGCGTTCAGCGCCGGCTGGCCGTTGCGGGCGCCGGCCAGGATCGCCGCCGCGCTGCGTTGGGCGTACGCGTCGGCCGGGCCGAGCGCGAGGAGCCGGTCGGCGGTGGCGGCCGACTCGGGGTAGCGCTCGAGGTCCGCCAGCGCCATGCCCCGGGTGACCAGCGGCGGGAGTGCCTCAGGGGCGGCGGCCACGGCCGCGTCGGCCCAGGTGAGCGCGTCGGCCGGCCGGCCGGCGGCGAGGTGCACCCGGGCCAGCAGCGTGAGCGCGTCCGCGTCGTCGGGCTCCAGGGCCAGCCCGTAGGTCAGCTCCCCGGCCGCCTCGTCGTGGCGGCCGAGTTCGGCGAGAAGCTGGGCCCGCTGGAGATAGCCGTCAGCGGCGGAACGGTCGGAGGTGGGATCGCTGGACATCGCGGCGAGCCTAGGTGGCCGGGGCGTCGTACACCAGGGCGACGGCGATCCCGGCCAGCCCTTCCTCGCGGCCGGTGAAGCCGAGCCCGTCGGTGGTCGCGGCGGAGACGGTGACCGGGGCGCCAACGGCGGCGGAGAGCACCTGCTGGGCCTCCGCACGGCGCCGGCCGATCTTGGGCCGGTTGCCGACGACCTGCACGGACACGTTGCCGATCTCCAGGCCGGAGGCCCGCACCCGGCGGGCCGTCTCGGTCAGCAGGGCCACCCCGGACGCGCCCGCCCACTCCGGCTGATCCACCCCGAAGGCGGAGCCGAGATCACCGAGACCGGCGGCGGAGAGCAGGGCGTTGCAGGCGGCGTGCGCCGCGACGTCGGCGTCCGAGTGCCCGGCCAGGCCGTCCTGGTCGGGCCAGAGCAGGCCAGCCACCCAGCAGGGCCGGCCGGGCTCGAACGCGTGCACGTCGGTGCCGACGGCCACCCGGGGAACGATCATGAGCCGAGGGTACGCGTCAATCGGCGGCCGCGAGCAGGTGCTCGGCCAGCGCCAGGTCGAACGGGCGGGTGATCTTCAGCGCGTACTCCGAGCCGGGCACGCAGCTCACCGCGACGCCCTGCTTCTCGACCAGCCCGGCGTCGTCGGTGAGCGAGTCGCCGGCCGCGGCGTGCGCGGCGGTGAGCACGGACCGGCGGAACCCCTGCGGGGTCTGCACCGCGCGCAGGGCGGACCGGTCGACGGTGCCCAGCACCACCTCGCCGGCGTCGACCTCCTTGATCGTGTCGACGACCGGAAGCACCGGGATCACCGCGGCACGCCCGCCGCGGACCGCCGCCGCGACGGATTCGACCAGCTCCGGCGGCGTGAGCGCGCGGGCGGCGTCGTGCACCAGGATGATCGCCGGGCCGGCGGGCACCGCGGCCAACGCGGCGGCCACCGACGCCTGCCGCTCGGCGCCACCGGGCACCACGGTCACCGGCGCCACCGGGGCGAGCAGCTCACGGACGGCCGCCACCTCGGCGGCCGGCGCCGCCACCACGATCGTGTGCACCGAGGGTGCGGCGGCCAGCCGGCGCACGGCGTGCACCAGCAGCGGCTCGCCGGCGAGCAGGCGCAGCGCCTTGGGTCGGCCGGGGCCGAGCCGTACGCCGGCACCCGCCGCAGGCACGAGGACCGCGACGTCACCGCGCGGATTGAGCTGCGCGGTCACGTCGCGGTCCTGTGGTTTGTTCGCCACGAAGTGGGTACGACGATGCTGTGCGGACTAGGCCTCGGTGAGCACCTTGTCGAGCAGCGTCTCCGCCTCGTCCTTGGTGCTCTTCTCCGCCAGCGCGACCTCGCCGACGAGAATGTCGCGGGCCTTGGCGAGCATCCGCTTCTCGCCCGCGGAGAGGCCCCGCTCCCGCTCCCGGCGCCACAGGTCACGCACGACCTCGGCGACCTTCAGCGGGTTGCCCGAGGCCAGCTTTTCCAGGTTGGCCTTGTAACGCCGCGACCAGTTGGTCGGCTCCTCGGTGTGCGGAGCCCGGAGAACGTCGAAGACCTTACCGAGGCCTTCTTCGCCGACCACCTCGCGCACACCCACGATCTCGGCATTCTCGGCGGGCACCCGGACCGTCAGGTCACCCTGCGCGACCCTCAGGACGAGGTATTTCTTAGGCTCGCCCTTGATGATCCGAGTCTCGATTGCCTCGATGAGTGCGGCCCCGTGGTGGGGGTAAACAACGGTCTCGCCGACACTGAAAACCATAGGTTCGAAACCCCTTTCGCTGTGTCTAGGGTAACACGGTCAGGCACCGATGTCTCACCGATCTACTGACCGTTGGCGCAGCTCAGGGGCCCTGTGAGAGGTCTTTCTTCAGCTTGACAGGCAGTCAAACTGATGGTTCAAACACGCTCCGTGACGCTCGGATGACTTCCCGATACGGGTGAACAGAACGTCGAGATCAAGGGCTATGCGCTCACCTCATGGTATCCCGCCGGGCGGGAACGCGCCCAGGTGTAGCGGGAGTGCCCCCGGTGCGGGACGCTGGAGGCCGAACCGCACTCAGCTCTCGAGACGCTGCCAGGGGGTCCGATGGGCAAGCCGGACGCAGAGGGCCACGACCTGCCGGACCTGCCGCCCGAGTGGGGTCGGGTGGTGGTCCCCGACGACGCTTCCGCGCTCGCTGCGGAGGCCGCCCAGATCCGCCGTGAGCTGCGGCGGGCCGCCGGCCGACCCGGAGGCCACCGAGCACTGGCCCTGCCGCTGTTCGTCCTGCTGGTGGCGTTGCTCACCACCCTCGGCGGCGTGCTGGCCGTCACCTGGCCGCGCGCCAACCGCGGCAACGACCGACCGACCCCGGCTCCCTACGCGCCGCCCGCGACCCTCGCCGGGCGGTCGCTGCCCGCACTGGACCTGGTCGACGCCGGCCAGTCGCCGGTACCGCTGCGCGGCCTGCTCCCTGCCATGATCATCCTGGTGGACGGCTGCCCGTGCCAGGACCGGGTGGCCGAGGCCGTCGCGGCAGCGCCCGGCGGAGTGGCCGTGGTCACCGTCGCCGGAGGGCGGACGGTGGCGGCCCGGCCGCCCGCCGAGCCGGCCGTCCGGGCGCTGGCCGACCCCGCCGGCGGGCTGCGCTCGTTCCTGGGTGAGCCGGCCCGCCCCGGCACCGCGACCGCACTGCTGGTCGACCGCGCCGGCGTGGTGACCCGGGTGCTACCCGAGTTGGGACCGGCGGACGCGTACCGCGAAGACCTGACAGCCCTCGCCCGCTGACCGGCCCTGCCGGATGCCCGCCGGGCTGACGTACGGCCCGGGTCAGGGCAGCGCGACGAACTGAGCCTCGGCGTCGACCGGCTCCTCGCCCGCCGTCGACAGCGACACCCGGATCGGGCCACCGATCGCGTTCACCTCGGCCGTGCCGACCGTGCCGTCACAGTCGATCCGGGACGGTCCGGTGAGCCGGGCTCCGGTGACCACCAGCAGCATGGCGCCGGGTCGAGTGCACCGGTACTGCAACAGGTAGCGACCGCCGTCGTCCGCGGACTGCCGGATCACGCTCTCGCCCGGGGTGAGCGTCGCCCGCTCCCGCCAGATCGTCTCGCTGAACCGGGGCAGCTCACCCGCCGGGCCCGCCTGGAAAGACAGCTCACCCGCAGGGCCGTCGAAGTCGGTGATCGTGCCCGTCTCCGGGTCGATCCACAGCGTCAAGCCTTCCTTCGCGCGGACGACCTCACCCGTTTCGGTATCCAGCTGCACCGTGCGCCGCACCTCGGGCGCGACGGGCAGCGTGGCGCCCGCCGCCCCGGTCTCGTCGTCGTGGGTCGGGGTGGGAGCCGCCTGGCCCGTCGGAGCGGGGTCAGCGGCCCGCCACCACCAGCCGCCGACGGCCAGGGCGGCCAGGGCCACCCCGACCAGCGCCGCCGACCGCAGCCGGTCGTCCGCCGCAGCATCCATGCGGCGAGCGTACCGGCCGGGCCCCCGGGCGATCAGCCCTGTCGATCGAGGAGCGCCGCGTACAGGGTGAGGCCGGGACCGAACGCCAGCATGACGATCCGCCGGGGCGCCACCGCCGCTCGGCTCAGCCGGTCAAGGATCAGCAGGACCGTCGGCGAGGAGCAGTTGCCGTGCTCGTCCAACGTCGCCCGGGACGCCGCCAGCGCCTGCGGCGGCACGGCCAGCTCCCGTTCGACCACGTTGAGGATGCGCGGCCCGCCCGGGTGCACCGCCCAACCGTCCACCTCGGAGACGGTGGTCCCGTGCCGGGCCAGCAGGTCGTCGACCAGCCCGCGGACGTGCCGGGAGAGCACCTGCGGCACCTTCGGCGACAGGCCCATCCGGAACCCGGCGTCGGTGACGTCCCAGGTCATGTGGTCCGCGGTGGAGGTGTCGGTGACCGAGGTGACCTCACGCACGGCGTACCCCGGGCCACCCGGCACCACCACGGCGGCGACCGCCGCGTCCGAGAAGAGCGCGTGCGAGACGATCTGCTGCGTGTCCACCCGGGCGCTGGACGGCTGGATGTGCAGGCTGGTCAGCTCCGCGCAGAGCAGCAGCGCCGGGCGGCCCCGGGCGGTGACGAAGTCGCTCGCCGCGCCCAGCCCCGGCAGGGCCGCGTAACAGCCCATGTGACCGACGAACATCCGCTGCGTGTCCGGGGCCATGCCGAGATCCCGGGCGAGCAGAATGTCCAGCCCCGGGGTGGCGTACCCCGTGCAGGAACAGACGATGAACATCCCCACGTCGCCGGCGCCCAACCCGGCCGCGGTCAGCGCACGGCCGACCGCCTCCTTGCCCAGCGGCAGCGCCTCCACCTGGTAGCGGCGCATCCGGCGCTCGGTCGGCCAGTCCGAGACGTCCTCCAGCAGGGGGTTGACCGCGGCCTGCCGCGTGGTCACCCCGGAGTTGGCGAAGATCCGCTGGGCCAGCGACCGGGTGGTGCCGGAGAAATGCCGGGAGAAGAACCCCTCCCACAACTCGTCCTGTGAGGCGGACGGCGGCTGCGCCGTCCCGAGCCCCGCGATCACTGGTACGGACACGATCCCCACCTCTCGTCCGGCGCTGTCCTCCCCCGAGTCCTCCCCCCGGCCATCATGGCCGGCCGTTCCCCCGCGCCGGTCGAGCCGCACCGGCTCACCAACGCGGGGCCGATCCGTCGCGGTCCGGGTCGCCGCCCAGTGCGGCGATGCCGAGCCAGTCGGCGCAGACGTCCGACGTGGCCGGGTGCAGCGAGCCGCAGCGGGCGTCCCGGTAGAGCCGCTCCAACGGATGGCCGCGCCGCGTCGCCGAGGTGCCCGCCGCCTCCAACATCGACGCCGCCACCTCGGCGGCCGTGGTGCCGGCGAGCAGCTTCGCCCGCCACACCCAGCGGTTGGTCTCCGCGTCGCCCGGCGTCTCGTCCACCCGGCGGGCCGCCTCCGCGACCACCAGCTGCGCCGCGGCCGTCGCCGCGTCCGCCCGCCCCAGCCGCGCCCGCACCGCCGGCAGGCCGGCCAGGTTGCGGGCGTTGAGATGCTCGGCCGCCGCGTCGATCGCCGCCCGTGCCACCCCCACGTAAACGGCTGCGTAGCTGGCCACCAGCCAGTGCGGCATCAGCTGGGCGACCACCAGGGCCAGCCCCTCCACACCGCCGAGCAGCCGGTCGGTCGGCACCGTGACGTCCAGGTGCAGGTCGTGCGAGGAGGTGGCGCGCATGCCGAGCGCGTCCCAGGTCGGCTCGACAATCAGCCCCTCCGGGTCGGCCGGCACCAGGAACTGGGAGACCACCGACTGGTCGGCGGCGCTGCGCGCGGCCACCAGGTAACCGTCGGCGTGCCCGGCGCCCGAGCAGAAGGTCTTGCTGCCCTTGAGGTGCCAGCCCGCACCGGTCGCCTCGTAGACCGTGCTCAGCTGGGACAGCCGGGCACCGGCGCCACGCTCACTCATCGCCACCGCGTACCAGGAGCCCTGCGCCGCGGCGGTGAGCAGCCGGTCCCGGGCGGCCAGCGCCTCGTCCGGCACGCCCAACGCCTCGGCCAACTCCTCGGTGACCGCGCCCAACGCGCCGGTCACCGAAGCGTGCATGTTGAACACGAGGGCGGTCGCGCCGTTGCCTCGGGCAAGTTCGGTCGCCACCGCGGCGTACTCGCCGAAGCTGGCGCCGAGGCCGCCCAGCGACCGGGGCACCATCAGCCCGAACAGGCCGGCCTCCCGCAGGTCACGGAAGTCCTCGGCCGGGAAGGAGCCGTCCCGGTCGTGCTCCGCCGCCCGCGCGGCGAAGCGCGGCGCCAACCGGCGGGCCGCTTCCAGCGCGTGCACCGTCATATCGCCCCCTTCTCGGCGTCCCTTACCCCCGGCACGGTCCGACTATCCGTTGCGGACCCCCCGGCCCTGGTACAACACGGCGGTCGACCGGGTAGGAACGATGCGCGGTGTGCGGCCGGCCGGCGCCGCACCGGGCGTCCGCGCCGCGCGTGCCCGCCGCACCAGCCAGGCGACCAGGCCACCGACCTGCGGTCGGATCCCCCGCAACCGCAGCTCGACGCCGTGCCGGGCGCACTCGGCCACCAGCGCGCGGGCGTCCACGAACAACCGTGGATCGTGGATGCCCCGCGGCACGGTCGGCAGTCGCTCGGCGACCCGCACCGCGACCAGCCGGGCCAGCGCGGTGTCGTTCAGGGTGTCCAGCACCAGCAGGCCACCCGGGCGCAGGAGCCGGCACGCCTCGGCGACCGCGCGCGGCCAGGCCGGTACGTGCTCGAGGAGCTCACCGGCGGAGACCACGTCCGCGCAGCCGTCCGGGAGCGGCACCGCGACGACATCACCCTGGATGACGCGCACCCCGTGCTCGGCGGCCTGGACCAGCGCCGAGCGGGTCAGGTCGACCCCGACATGCTGGTATCCCTTTCCGACCAGGTGCGGCGCGAGCAACCCGGCGCCACAGCCCAGGTCGACCAGGAGCGCGCCGGGGCGGGAGGCCGGCGGCACCAGAGCCGCGCGTGCCTCGGCCAGCCAGTGCAGCATCGCGAAGGCGCCATCCGGCCGCCACCACTCGCCGGCCAGATCGTCGTACTGGCGCGGATCGTTGGGCGGCAGCACCCGAGGGCCGGTGGACGCCGCGGCCGCAGCCACGTCTCGCATGGCTCCGAGCGTGGCACGACTGCTCGGTAACGACCAGACTTCCCTTATGTCGTCGAGGGTGTTAGGGCTGGTCAGGGCGAGCCATCCGGAACCGGCCGCCGCGGTGACCACAGTGGCGGGTCTGCTCGCCTGGGGAGTGGGCCACCGGCCCACCGGAGTCGCCTCGGTGGTGCTCGCGGTTCTGGCCAGCCAGCTCGCCGTGGGATGGACCAACGACGCGCTGGACGCCGAGCGGGACGCCACGGTGGGGCGTACCGACAAACCCGTCGCCGCCGGCGCGGTCGGCCGCCGCACCACGGCCTGGGCTGCGGCGGCGGCCGCGGTGGCCTGCCCGCTGCTGGCACTGACCACGAACCCCACGGCGGCGTTCTGGCTCACCGTCGCCCTGGTCTCCGCGCTGCTCTACGACTGGCCGCTCAAGGCCACTCCCTTCTCGGTGCTGCCGTACGCGGTCTCGTTCGGCGCGCTGCCCGCCTTCGTGGTGCTGGGGCTGCCCGGCGAGCCGACACCCCCGACCTGGCTGCTGGCGGCGGCCGCCTGCCTGGGCGCTGGGGCGCACTTCGCCAACGTGCTGCCCGACCTGGCCGACGACGCCCGGACCGGGGTGCGGGGCCTGCCACACCGGCTGGGCGCGGCCGGCAGCCGGGCCGCCGCGGCCGGGTTGCTGCTCGCGGCGACCGCCGCCCTGGTCCTCGGGCCCCCCGGGCCGCCGTCGGCGGTCGGGCTGGCGGCGGTCGGTGCGGCCGCCGTGGTGCCACCGCTGAGCTGGTACGCCGGACGCTCGGCGGTGCGGGCCGGCGGACGACCGGTGGCCGCCTTCCGGGCGGTGATGCTGGTGGCCCTCATCGACGTGGTACTGCTGGTGGCGAGCGGTCGGGTGGTCTGACCGGCACTCCGGGCAGGTGGCATTGCCGGGTCCGCGTGCGGGCCTCGATCAGCTCCAACTACCCTGGAGCGCGGTCTGCGCGGGTATGGCCACCGTGCCCGGCGTGCGGCCGGGTGGGGATCGTGACGAGGAGGACCGACGTGACGCGCTCGATCAGGGGATCCCGGCGGGCGGCCCTGCTGCTGTCCGGGATTGCGGCGGCGACCAGCCTGCTGGCGTCCGGGTGCGGCGCCGGCCAGATCGCCGAGACCGCCAACAAGGAGCCGTCGGCCCAGGGCGTCAACCTCTCGGCCGGCAACGGCGCCTTCGCGGTGCGTGGCCTGCTGGTCGACTACCCGGGCACCGAGGGCTACCGGGCGGGGCAGGACGCAGCGCTCAACGCCGTGATCTACAACGACTCGAAGAACACGGTGACGGTCACCATCACCACCGAGAGCGCCCGCGAGGTGGTGATCAGCGGCGGCTCGGCGAGCCCGTCGCCGTCCGCCTCGGAGTCGGCCTCCGCGAGCCCGTCCGCCTCCGAATCCGGCTCGGCCAGCCCGTCCGGCTCGGCCAGCCCGTCGGCCTCCGAGTCCGAGTCGGCCAGCCCGTCGGCCACCCCGTCGGAGACCGGGTCGTCCTCGGCCACCCCGTCCGCACCGGAGTCGGCGCGGGCGTCCGGCTCGGCCAGCCCCTCCGTTCCGGGCCAGCCGGCCCGGGTCGAGCTGGCGCCGCTGAGCTACCTCCAGCTCAACTCCCAGGCCACCCAGCAGCTCCGGCTGATCGGTCTGACCGAGGCGCTGCGCTCCGGCCAGAACGTCTTCCTGACCTTCGACTTCGGTAACGGCAACACGGTCACCGGGCCCGCGCCGGTCGCGGTGCCGCTCACCCCGCCGGCGCCCCCCTCGCCGATCATCGAGCGCGAGGGCGGCTACGGGGACGAAGAGGGCGGCACGAGCCACGGCTGACGAGCCCCCCGCATTGACGAACGCCCCGGCGTGGTGACCACCACGCCGGGGTGTTTTCGTCGTACGAGAGGGCTAGCGTCCTGATGTGACCACCTCCCGATCGACCCCTCCGCGCGGCGGCACGGCGGCCAGCGGCGCCCGCGGTCGGTCCAGCGCCCGCGAGCCGCGCCCGGCCTACGAGTGCGACGCCTGCGGCCACCAGCCGCCCAAGTGGGTGGGTCGCTGCCCGGAGTGCGGCGAGTGGGGCTCGGTGGTCGAGAGCACGGTGACCGGCCCGACCGTCTCCGGTCGGGTGGTCAGCTCACGGCTGCCGGCCGAGCCGGCCCGACCGATCGCCACCATCAGCGCCGCCCCGGCCCGCGCCCGCCCCACCGGCGTGAGCGAGCTCGACCGGGTGCTCGGCGGCGGCCTGGTCCCGGGCGCGGTGGTGCTGCTCGCCGGTGAGCCCGGCGTCGGCAAGTCGACCCTGCTGCTCGATGTGGCGCAGCAGTGGGCCGTCGGCGCCGGCAGCCCGTCGCTGGTGGTCAGCGGGGAAGAGTCGGTCAGCCAGGTGCGGTTGCGCGCCGAGCGCATGGGCACCCTGCACGACCAGCTCTACCTGGCCGCGGAGAGCGACCTGGCGGCGGTGCTCGGGCACCTCGACGCGGTCAAACCGGGCCTGCTGGTGCTCGACTCGGTGCAGACCATCTCGACGACCGGCACCGAGGGGGTGCCCGGCGGCGTCACCCAGGTCCGGGCGGTCACCGCCGCGCTGGTCTCGGTCGCCAAGGAGCGGGGCATCGCCACCGTGCTGGTCGGGCACGTCACCAAGGACGGCCAGGTGGCCGGGCCCCGGGTGCTGGAGCACCTGGTCGACGTGGTGCTGCACTTCGAGGGCGACAAGCACTCCTCGCTGCGGCTCGTGCGCGGCGTCAAGAACCGGTTCGGCGCGGCCGACGAGGTGGGCTGCTTCGAGATGCACGAGGGCGGCATCAGCAGCCTGGCCGACCCGTCCGGGCTGTTCCTGACCCGCTACTCGGAGCCGGTGCCGGGCACCTGCGTGACCGTGGCGATGGAGGGCCGACGAGCCCTTGTCACCGAGGTGCAGGCGCTGATCGGCGCGACGGTCGCCGGCTCACCCCGGCGCACCGTCTCCGGCCTCGACTCGGCCCGGCTCGCGATGGTGCTGGCGGTGCTGCAACGCCGCACCGAGCGGCTCACCCTGCACGACCGGGAGGTCTTCGCGGCCACCGTCGGTGGCATCCGGGTGGTGGAGCCGGCCGCCGATCTGGCGGTCGCGTTGGCGGTGGCCTCCGGCGGGCTCAACCTGGCCATCGCGCCACACCTCGTGGCGATCGGCGAGGTCGGGCTGACCGGTGAGGTGCGCCGCGTCGGGGCGGTGCCTCGCCGGCTGGCCGAGGCGGCCCGGCTGGGGTTCAAGGTGGCCCTGGTCCCGCCCGGTTGCGGCCCGGCCAGCACCGGCGCCGGCCCCGACCAGATGCGGGTGACCGAGGTCACGGACGTCCGCGCCGCCCTGCACCATGCGGCCCGCGCGTCCGCCGAGTGACCCACCGTGTCGGCGGGGACGGCGATACCGGACAGCACGCCGCAAGCGGGAAACGGTTGGAAGGGCGGCATCGTGACACATCACAGTAACCACGACAGCACCCACCGCACGGCAGTCCGTAGACTGTGCCCGTGCCGATCGACCGCGATACCACCAAGCCTGCCGGCGCGCCGCCTCACGCCCGCACCGGCGGTGTGGGCTCGCCCGCCCGCCCGATCAGCGTCAACGTGACCACGGGAGCCGCCGGGAGCGTCGGCGACCCGCTGCGGGCGAACCTCGCCCTGATGGCGCCCGGCACCGCGCTGCGGGACGGGCTGGAGCGCATCCTGCGCGGCCGCACCGGCGCGCTCATCGTGCTCGGCTACGACAAGGTCGTCGAGGGTCTGTGCACGGGCGGTTTCCCCCTGGACGTGGAGTTCTCCGCGACCCGGGTGCGGGAGCTCTGCAAGATGGACGGCGCGGTCGTGCTCTCCAGCGACGGCACCCGGATCGTCCGGGCGGCCGTGCACCTGATGCCCGACCCGTCCATCCCGACCGAGGAGTCCGGCACCCGACACCGCACGGCCGAGCGGGTGGCCCGGCAGACCGGCTACCCGGTCATCTCGGTCAGCCAGTCGATGCGCATCATCAGCCTCTACGTCAACGGTCAGCGGCACGTCCTCGACGACTCGGCGGCCATCCTCTCCCGGGCCAACCAGGCGCTGGCCACCCTCGAGCGTTACAAGCTCCGGCTGGACGAGGTCTCCGGCACGCTCTCCGCTCTGGAGATCGAGGATCTGGTCACCGTGCGGGACGCGGTGGCGGTGGTGCAGCGGCTGGAGATGGTCCGCCGGATCGCCGACGAGATCGCCGGTTACGTGGTCGAGTTGGGCACCGACGGTCGCCTGCTCGCCCTTCAGCTCGACGAGCTGATGGCCGGCGTGGACGCCGACCGGACGCTGGTCATCCGCGACTACCTCCCGGTCGGCCGCAAGTCCCGCACCCTGGACGAGGCGCTGGTCGAGCTGGACCTGCTGGGCGCGACCGAGTTGATCGACCTGGTGTCGGTGGCCAAGGCGATCGGTTACCCGGCCGCATCGGACGCGCTGGACGCCGCGGTCAGCCCCCGGGGCTTCCGGCTGCTGGCCAAGGTGCCCCGGCTGCCGGTGCCGGTGGTCGACCGGCTGGTGCTGCACTTCGGGAGCCTCCAGCGGCTGCTGGGCGCGACCGTGGAAGACCTGCAGGCCGTCGAGGGTGTCGGCGACGCCCGGGCCCGGGGCGTCCGCGAGGGGCTGTCCCGGCTCGCCGAGGCATCCATCCTGGAGCGGTACGTCTGACCCGGCTCAGCCGGTGATGGTGATCTTCACCGGTGCGCTGTGCTTGGTGCCGACCCGGGCGAACACCTGGTACGTCCCGGCCGGCGGGAAGGGGCCGGCGGCCAGCCCGCCGCCGTCGCAGCGGGTGGTGTCCCGCCCGTTCCAGCCCACCTCGTAGGCACGCTCGAAGTTCGGGGTGAACGACTGCACGTCTGAACCCTCGACCTTGCCGCAGGTGTCCGACGACCACACCTTCTCGGCGCCGGACTTGATGAAGATTTCCTGGAGGTCGGCGCCGACGTTCCGGCTGCACGTCCGGTCGGAGATGTTCTTGATCTTGAGTTGCAGGTCGACGACCGCTCCGCGCTGCACCGAGGTGGGCCGCGCCACGGAGGTCACGCTGATCTCCGTGTCGGTGCAGGTGCCGTCGTCCACCGACCCGGCGGCCGAGCCCGGTGGCGGCTCGTTGCTCGTGACCTCGGGGCTCGGATCGCCCCCGGCAGCATCGGCGGGCGCGGACGTCGGCGGAGCACCGGTCTGGGGGGTCAGGACCGGCCCGCCGGGACCCGGCGTCGCGGCGGACTGCGATGCCGACGTCGGCGTCGCCCCCGCCTGCGGTCGGTCGCCGGAGCGGCCCGATCCGGTGCAGGAGTAGAGCAGGACAATCAGGAAGAGAAGCCCCGCTCCGAGTACGACGGCGCGACGCCGCCAGTACACGGCGGGTGGCAGGGGGCCGACCGTCAGACGCATGATGCCCCCCACCGTAGCGGCGCTGCCCCCACCAGCCCGGCGCGACGCGCCGGAGCGCCACCGGCGCGACCCACGAACCCTCCACAAGGGACAGGAGCGCCGATCGTCCGGCGCCCGTTCAGAGGTAGACCTTGCGTTGATAGACGGCGTGCGCGCCGGCCACCCGGTCGAGGAAGAGCAGCCCGTCGCAGTGGTCGATCTCGTGCTGCAACGCCCGCGCCTCGAAGCCGTCGGTCACCAGACGGACCCGGTCCCCGCTGCCCGGCACCTCGCCCTCCACCACCAGCCGGCTGGCCCGCTTCACGTCACCGGTCAGGTCCGGCACCGACATGCACCCCTCCCGGCCCGGCCTCCACCGGGTCGCCTCCACCACCCGGGCGTTACAGAGCACGAACGTGCCGTGCACGGTGACCGCCTTCGGGTGCCCGGTCACGTCGACGGCGAAGACCCGGGCGCCCACACCAACCTGCGGTGCGGCCAGGCCGACGCAGCCCGGCGAGACCCGCATGGTGGCGACCAGGTCGGCAGCCAGCCGCACCGTCTCCTCGGCGGTCGGATCGACCTCGCCGCCGGCCCTGCTCAGCACCGGGTGCGGTGCCGACACCACCGCCCGCACCTCCCCCGGCACGGCCAGCGACTCCGGCGTCCAGTCGCCCAGACCCACGTACGTCCCGACGCTCCGGCCGCCGTCCGGCCCGCTCCGCTCGCCGGTCACAGCAGATCCGGATCCGCCGGCCGGAGGGTGACCTCGACGCCCAGCTCGGCGGCCGTCCGATGCAGCCGGTCAGTCAGCGTGTCGGCGACGCCCGCCGGCAACTCGACCTCGGCCAGCACCACGTAGAGCGAGCCCGCCAACCGGGTGCTCAGGTCCGTCACGTTCCCGCCGGCGTCCACCAGCACCCGGGTCATGGCCGCGACGATCCCCATCCGGTCCGACCCGTGCACCGCCATCACGTACGGCTCGCCCACCGGGGCCACCTCACCGTCCGGGGTGACCGCGCGTACCGTCGCCAGCAGCTGGCCCTCGGCGGCCAGCGGCGCCAGCGCGGCCTCGACCTCCGCGGCGGCCGGACCGGTGCAGATGAGGGTCATCGCGAAGTGCCCCCGCAGCCGGGTCATCGTGCTGTCGGTGAGATTCGCACCCAGCAGGGCCAACACCTCGGCGACGTCGGCCACGATGCCCGGCCGGTCCCGGCCGATGACGGTGATCGCGAGCTCGTTCATCCGGGCATTCTGCCCGATCCGCCAGCTGCCGCCGTCACACCCCGCCCGAGCCGCCCAACCAGCGGGACCGCGCCGCGTGACATCATCGACGGCGCGATGACTCAACCCGATTTCGCCACCCAGGTCAGCCGGTGGTACGAACAGCACGCCCGTGACCTGCCGTGGCGCGAGCCCGGGGTCACTCCGTGGGCCATCCTGGTCAGCGAGGTCATGCTCCAGCAGACACCGGTGATCCGGGTGGTGCCGGCCTGGCAGGCGTGGCTGGCCCGCTGGCCCGAACCGGCCGCGCTGGCGGCGGACAGCCCCGCCGAGGCCATCCGGATGTGGGGGCGCCTGGGCTATCCCCGCCGCGCCGTCCGGCTACGGGAGTGCGCGGTCGCGATCATGGACCGGCATGGCGGCCAGGTACCGGACCGACTCGAGCAGTTGCTGGCGCTGCCGGGGATCGGCACGTACACGGCGCGGGCGGTCGCCGCGTTCGCGTACGGTCAGCGGCACCCGGTGGTCGACACCAACGTTCGCCGGGTGGTCTGCCGGGCGGTGGCCGGCGAACCGGACGCCGGTCCGGTCACCCGGCCGGCCGACCTGGTCGCGACCGAGGAGCTGCTGCCGGCCGAGCCGGCCGCAGCCGCGCTGGCCAGCGCCGCGTTCATGGAACTGGGCGCGGTGATCTGCACGGCCCGGTCACCCCGGTGCCCGGCCTGCCCGGTCGAGTCGATCTGCGCGTGGCGGGCCTCCGGGCAGGAGGCGCCGGCCGGACCCACCCGCCGCCCCCAGCGGTACGCGGGCACCGACCGGCAGGTACGCGGGCTGCTTCTCGGGGTGCTCCGGGAGACCACCGGGCCGGTCCCGCACCAACGGCTGGACCAGGTCTGGACCGACGACGTGCAACGCGCCCGGGCCCTGGCCGGCCTGGTGCAGGACGGGCTGGTCGAACCGGTCGGCGTCGACTCCTTCCGCCTAGCCGGCGACGGACCGTCCCTGCCGTCCCAGCCCAGCCCCGACCTCACCACCTGATCCATCACCTCGCCACGTCCGCCGGCCGGCGGACGTGGCGTGGCGGCGCAGCCCGGCCAAGATCGCGCTCGATCCGGGAAGTAGTCCCCTCCCCGAGCTGCGGAGGGGACTACTTCCGGGAAGTAGCGCCGCGGGCGAGCCGGGGGCACGGCGGCCGTGCGCCGCCCGCGGCGGCCGCCG
>NZ_QGKR01000096.1 GCF_003172955.1 Micromonospora acroterricola
GCCCCGCACCACCCACCCGAGCGTGCGGGCGCACCCCCGCGCCCGCCGTCGGGCCGACCCGGTCAGGGCGTCGGCGTCCCGGTGACCGCCCGCAGCCGGCGCCGGGTGCCCAGCAGCACCACGGCGGCGAGCACCACCCCGACCCCCATGGTGACCAGCAACGGGCTGGACTCCCCCGGCAGCAGCCCGGCCAGCGAGCGGGACGCGGTGCCCAGCGCCAGGTAGAGACCCGCCCAGGCCGCCGCGCCGAGTGCCGCGAAGCCGAGGAACCGCCGGTACGACATCCGCAGCCCACCTGCGGCCAGCGGCAGCAGCGCGTTGAACACCGGCAGGAACGGCGCGACCACCACCATCCGGCCACCACCGCGGCGCAGGATCCCCTCCGCGGCCGCCCAGCGTTCCTCACCGATCCAGTCGCCGATCCGACTGCGGCGCAGCCGATCCCCGTACCGGCGGCCGACGAGGAAGCTCAACGACCAGCCGACCAGGCAGCCGACCAGCACCGCGGTGAAGGTGGCGAGCCCGGTGGCCGGGCGGCCGACCCCGACGGCGGCGAGGATCGCCACGTCGCCGGGGATCAGGACGCCCAGCAGCGGGACGGCGTCGAAGAGCATGACCAGCCCGAGCGTGCCCATCAGCAGCAGGATGGGGAGTTCTCCGACCTGGGCCAGCCATTGCGTCATGCCCCGTACGCTATGGCCCCCGCACCACCGTGGACATCAGGTCGCACCCCCCAGCGACCCCTGGTATCCGCATCGGGGTCGCCCCTGAGGCTGCCCCGGCCTCAGGCGGGTCGCAGCACCTGCACGCGCCGTAGCGACGAGTCGACCGACGGTTCGGTGGTGGGCACCGGATAGTCGGCCAGCACCGTCAGACGGTCCGCCGGCAGGTGCCCGCGGCCGGGGTCGCCGACCAGCACCTCGGCGCCGCCGGCGGCGGCCCGCTGGAGGAACGGCAACATGCGGTCGGCCATCGTGCGGCTGTAGAAGACGTCCCCGGCGACGATCAGGTCCGCCTCCGCGCCGGCGCTGTCGAGCAGGTCGTCCCCGGTGGCGTGGACGGCCACCCGGTTGGCCCGCGCGTTGAGAACGACGGAGGCCACGGCGTACGGGTCGATGTCGTTGGCGACCACCTGCGCGGCGCCGGCCAGCGCGGCGGCGATGGCCACCAGCCCCGACCCGGCGGCGAGGTCGAGCACCCGCCGGCCGGCGACCAGCTCCGGGTGGTCGAGCAGGTGGCGGGCCAGTGCCTGGCCACCGGCCCAGGCGGAGGCCCAGTACGGCGGCGGCAGGGCGTGCCCGACGGCCGCCTCCATCCGGGCCCACCAGACGATCGCGTCCTCGGCCAGGTGCAGCCGCACCTCCGGGACGAAGGGAGTGGGCACCAGCCGGAGCCGGTCCAGCCCGCCGCCGGGCGCGTCGATCTCGCGCTCCAGCTCGGACAGCGCGGTGGCTGCGGCTCCTCTCATCGGCGCAAGCATGCCGCAGTGGAGGATGATCGGGGCGCGTTTCACGTGCCGGCGCGCAGAGTTCACCCGACTTCACTCAAACACCTACGGCACTTCGGCCGGCGGATCGGCGTTTCGCCCGTTACTGTCGGACAGGTACGGGCGATCATCGGCCACAGGCCGAGGGTCAGCCGCTTTGAACAGGGAGAGATGCATGGCAACCGGCACGGTTAAGTGGTTCAACTCGGAAAAGGGCTTTGGCTTCATCGAGCAGGACGGCGGAGGGCCGGACGTGTTCGTCCACTACTCCGCCATCGCCTCGAGCGGCTACCGGGAGCTCAACGAGGGCCAGAAGGTCGAGTTCGAGGTGACCCAGGGGCAGAAGGGTCCGCAGGCGGACAACGTCCGCCCGATGTAGCTCCGTGCCGGTGGCGGCGGCCGGTCCCCGGCCGCCGCCGCAGCGCACTCAAGACGCCGCCGGGGCGGCGGGCAGGTCCCGCCGCCGCCGGATCGGCCCGATCAACAGAATCAACGGGGTGACCGCCAACCAGGCGGTCATCACCACAATCGCGGTCCCGACGCCGTACCGCGCGCCGAGGGCACCGGACAGCACGGCCGCCAGCGGGATGGTGCCGTAGTTGAGCAGGTGCATGCTCACGGTCACCCGGCCGAGCAGGTGGTGCGGCGTGTACGTCTGCCGGAAGCTGCCCTTGACCACGTTGCCGATGGCCACACCGAGGCCGATCAGCACGCCGCCGAGGGCCGGCCAGAGCAGCCCGAGGCCGGGTGCGGCCAGCGGGATGAGCAGCGCGGGCGGGCCGGTGAGGGCCGCCCCGACCAGCATGGCCCGGGCGGTGCCGCAGCGACGGGCCAGCGCGGTGGCCAGCAGCGCGCCGACGATCCCCCCGGCGCTCATCACCGCGACGAGGACACCCACCAGGCCGGGCGCGAGCCGTAGCTCGCGGACCAGGAAGACCACGAGGACGGCCTGGTAGCCGATCAGCCCGATGTTGCTGGCCGCGCCGAAGACCGCCATCACCCGCAGGTACGGGTCACGGACGACGAAGCGCAGCCCCTCGGCGATGTCCCGGCGCAGCGATCGGGACCGGTCCGTCCGCCGGGCGCGCGGCTCGGCCGTGCGGATCCGCAGCAGGAAGGCCGCGGAGAGCAGGAACGTGACCGCGTCCAGCAGCAGCGCGGCGACCGCCCCGGTGAGCTGGGCGATGAGGCCCGCGAGGCCGGGCCCGACGACGTAGCTCGCGGTCTGGGTGGCCTGCAACTTCGCGTTGCCCTCGGGCAGGTGCTCGGGGCGGAGCAGCACCGGCAGGTATACCTGGTCGGCGGTCTCGAAGAAGACCCGCGCGGCGCCGGCGCCGAGCGCGACCAGCAGCAGGTGCCAGACGGTGAGCCGGTCCAGCGCGGCGGCCAGCGGCACGCTGAGGAAGGCGAGTGCGCAGAGCACGTCGCAGGCGACCATCACGGGCCGGAGCGGCAGCCGGTCCACCCATGCCCCGGCCGGCAGGCCGATCAGCAGCCACGGCAGCCAGGCCGCGGCGGTGAGCACCGCCACCTGGAAGGTGCCGGCGTCGAGCACGGCCACCGCGACCAGCGGCAGCGCGACCGTGGTGACGTTGCTGCCGACGCTGCTCACCGCCTGGCCGGCCCAGAGCAGCCGGAAGTCCCGGTGCCGCAGCAGCCCGCCGGCCGGCCGGGCCGGGCGCGGGTCGGCGCGCGTGACCGACGTCACGGCCGGGCCGGGACGCCGTGGGCGAACACGAACACCGGCTGCCGGTCGCGGCCGTCGTCGGGCACCTCCCGGTCGCCCCAGCGGGCCAGCAGGTCGATGATCTCTTGACCCAGCTCGGCCAGCTCGTCCGGCGTGAGGTGCAGCCAGCGGTCGGTGGAGAACGGCCCGTCGTCCCAGGCGGCCTGCGCCGCCTCGTCGGCGGCGTGCCAGGCACGGGCCAGGGCGACGTGCCGGTCCAGGTTGAGCGAGGTGGCGGCGTCCGCGACCGCCCGGGCGGCCGGGTCGGCGTCGAAGTCGGTGTTGGACCAGCGGACCCCCCGGGTGACCAGCCGCCACCACCGCTCGCGCCGGTCCCGCGCCAGTTCCGGCGCCTCGCTGACGAGGTCCGCCGCGGCGAGCACCTTGAGGTGGTGGCTGACGTTCGCGGGGGCCTGGTCGGTGCGCTCGGCGAGCATGCCGACGGTCGAGGGCCCGTGCACCTTGAGCACGTCCATCAGCCGGCGGCGCAGCGGGTGTGCCATGGCGGCCAGCACCCGCGAATCGGTGACCTGGCGTACGTCGGGGCTCTCCATGCCGCCCAGCCTGTCATCCGCAACAGCAGTTGCGCAACACCTATTGCGTAACCTCTGTTGCGGATGGCCGAGCCCGATCGCCCCGGCTCAGGCGGCCAGGCGGCGGGCCAACTCGTCGGCGACCTGCCTGGCCATGGTGGGCGGGATGGCCGCCGCGATCTTCTCCGGGGTCAGCGCGGCCAGCACGCCCTGGATGATCGCCGGCTCGTCGGTGAAGTCCCGGCCGGACAACGCGGTCAGCGCCGCCTGCAGGGCGGTCACCTGCGCGCCGAGCGACTTCAGCGTCGGGTGCGCCGGCACGTAGTTGGTCGCGGTCGCGTCCTCACCCAGCGCCATCCGGGTGTAGATCTGTCCGACCGGGTTGCGACCGTCCAGCACGGTCAGGTTCTTGTGGACGGTGGCGAGCCAGGCGTGCTCTTCGGGGGTCATGTCGTTCTCCTCCAGGAGTCCGATGGAGCTGAGGTAGCGGCGGAACAGCGGCCTCTGGTCGCGGCCAGCCTTGATGGCGTCACGGAAGAAGCTGAAGTGGGTGTGCCACCGGTGTGAGCTGTCGCCGGTGCTGCGCTTGCCGAGCCGGTCCCACCGCTTCACGGTGCTTCCGTCGGGGCTGTAGATGATCTCGCGGATGTCCCTGGTGTCGGCCGCGTTCGCGACGCACTGCCCCACGCACCAGAGCGAGAAGCTGGGCAGGGTGTGCGTCCGGCCGCCAGCGGTCACCCCGAACTGGCCGACGTCCAACGCGGCCGCGTCGAGGGTCAGGCCGGCCCGGTCCCGGGGTGACTCCACCACCGAGTAGTCGTTGGTGACCACCCGGTCCGATCCACAGTGGTAGCCGCCCCGGTGTGCCGGATCACCGACGATGCCGACCTCCGCCGGCTCCAGGTCGTCCGGCCCGGGGGCGTTGTCGAGGTGGGTCAACAGAAGGGTGCGGACGGCCAACAGGTTCGCCGGGGCCCGGGTCATGGGGTCCCCCTTTCCGATGGGCGGGGGGCCGGGCACGACGTCACACCGCGTACGCGGTGCGGGGCTGCGGGGCGAGCCCGGCCTACTGGTGCACGGCGCCGGGCGTTGAGCCAACGATAGCCCGCCTCAACCGCTAATGCCCAGTTCAGGGGGGATCTGTTCACCTTGGAGATCGTCAGGAGCCAGAGTGGACGATCGGCAACCGCAGTGCCGAGGGGTACGCCGGGTCGTGCAGGACCTGCCGCCAGCCTGCACGCAGAGTCACCGCCGTGCCGAGGGGCTCGCCGGTGCCCGTGTTGCGCGCCCAGCGGGGGTGGGCACCACCGGCGACCTGCACCCGCAGCCGGTGCCCGGCGGCGAACCGGTACGCGGTCGGCCAGAGCGGCACCGGAACGCGGCGCACCCCGGACGCGTCGGCCGGGAAGCGCCCGGGCGAGACCCGCACCAGCCCGTCGCACACGTTCCACGACCGGCCCCGACGGTCCACGTCGCACAGTCGGACGAAGACGTCCAGGTGCGGCAGCTCGCTGCGGACGTGGACCTCGGCGTGCACCGGGCCGATCACCTCGACGGGCCGGTCCAGCGGGGCGCTGGTGTACGTCAGCACGTCGGGGCGGGCCTCGACGGGCTGGTTGTCCATGCGGCCGGCCCGCTGGGCCACCAGCAGCGGCCCGCCGAGCGACGGGGTGGGGTCGGCCGGGTCGTACCGGAACTCGTCCGGCGGCGAGGGGACCGGCACTCGCGCCGCCAGCTCGCCGCCCGGATGCAGGTGCCAGGCGGTGTCGACCGCCGGCGGCGGCCAGTCCGGCAGGTCCCGCCAGCTGCCGTCGGCGCCGCCCACGTACACCCGGACCGGCGCCGACCCGGCGCGGCGTGCCCGCTCCGCGGCCGACCCGGACGGCTCGGCGTGGCGTGCCCGCTCGCCCGCCCGGCCCGGTGCGGTCAGGTGTTCGTCGAGCCAGGCCAGCCCCTCGCGCAGGGCGGCCACGAACAGGCCGGGGCTGCCGTGCGTCCAGGGCCCGACGACCAGCCGCGGTCGGGCGCCGGCGGCCCGCAGGGTGGCGTGGTCGTCGAGCTGGGCCGGCAGGAAGATGTCGTGCCAGCCGGTCACCATGATCACCGGCGCCCGCACACGGGCCACCCGGTCGGCGAAGACCCGGGTACGCCAGTACGCGGCGTCCGGGGTGTGGTGACGCAGCCACTCCTGGAAGAACGGGATCGTCACCCCGGTGGCCACCCGGTCCGCTCCGGTGAGTGGCAGGTGCTCCAGCGCGGCGGCCAGCCGGGGCTGCCCGCGCTTGAGCTCCCGCTGCCGGGTCAGCCACGGCACGGTCTGCGCGTGCAGCAGCTCCGCCCAGGTCAGCACGGTGTCCAGCGCGAAGGACTCCCCCGCGTACGTCGAGTCCCGGGTGGCCGAGGCGGTCACCACCGCGACCATCGCGCGCAGGTCCTCGCCGGCGTCGGCGGCTAGCGCCCACTGGGCGAAGCCCTGGTAGCTGACCCCGAACATGCCGAGCGAACCGGCCCACCAGGGCTGGCGGCGCAGCCAGTCCAGGGTGTCCGCCCCGTCGTCGCGCTCGTGCACCAGCGGGGCGAACGTCCCGCCCGAGCCGCCCGTGCCCCGGCAGGACTGGATCACCGCGTGCCGGCCACGGGCGGCGAGCAGCCGGCCCAGCATCCGCAGCGGGCCGCCCCGCCCGTACGGGGTGCGGATCAGCACGGTGGGCGCGTCCCGGGCGGCCGGGGCGTAGTGGTCGGTACGCAGCACCACGCCGTCACGGGCCCGGACCGGGATGTCGCGGGTGACCCGCACCGGACCGGGGCGGGTCGCGGGCAGCCGCAGCGCGGCGCCGGCGAGGCGGGCGACGAGCCGGCCCGGCACCGGTCAGCCCGCGGGGCGGCGGGTCGGCTCGGGCCGGGCGGCGCGGACCGCGTCGCGGTGCGCCCGCAGCGACTCGCTCATCCGCGTCATGAACCGGTGCACCACCTCCAGCTCGTCCTCGCCGAACTGGTCCATCACCGAGTCGGTACGGGCGCCCAGCGGCTGGAAGAACTCCATGGCCAGCGCGGCCCCCTGGTCGGCGTAGTGCAGCAGCACCTTGCGCCGGTCGAGGGTGTCCCGGTCGCGGCGGATGTGACCGGCCCGCTCCAGGCGGTCGATCAGGGCGGTCACCGAGCCGGAGGAGAGGGTGAGCTGTTCACCGAGGCGGCCGGGGGTGATCGGGTCGCCGAGCAGCTCGGCGTCCATCACCGCGATCAGCGCGTTCAGGTCGGTCGGGTTGAGGCCGTGCAGGTTGGCGAACGCGTGGCCGACCTGCTGGGCGTCCACCGCGTACCGCCGGAGGTTGTTGGTGATCTCCGCGACCAGCCGCTCGCGGCGCGTGTCGCGCCGCCGGTACATGCCGTGAGTCGCCACCTCGCGCCGCTTCTTCCCGTCGTCCGTTCCCCGGGTTGCAGCATAGAACAGCCCTGGATAATCTCGGCTATCAAGATACTTGGCAATCAAAGGACCGAGGGGCATCCCTGATGTCTGCCGTCACCCGAGTCGCCCGTGGCCGCCTCGCCGCCTGGCTCACCGTGGCCGCCGCGATCGTCGTCGGCGCGGCCGTCTTCGGGTTGCCCCGGCCCGACAACCCGGCGCCGGTCTCCGCCAGCGGCCTGTCCGTGCGGTGGCAGTCGACCCAGGTGGAACGGTTGCAGGACCAGCTCCCGTCCAGCGAGGTGCAGCCGGCCATCGTGGTGGTCAGCCGGGGCGACCGTGGCGCGCTGACCGACGCCGACCGGGGCGCCGTCGCCGCCCGCTCCGACGAGCTGCGCGCCTTCGCGGTGGGCGGGCAGATCAGCCCCGCACAGGTCTCCCCGGACGGCACGGTGGCGCTCGTCGCCGTACCGCTCAGCACCGCCGGCGGTCAGGACGAGGTCACCGAGACGGTCACCCAGCTCCGCGCCGCGCTGGCGGACCTGCCCGACGGGCTCGCCGTCGACGTGACCGGCGCCCCGGCCTTCACCGCCGACCTCTCCTCGGTCTTCAACGGCGCCGACATCACCCTGCTCGCGGTGACCGCCGCCGTGGTCGCGCTGCTGCTGCTGATCACCTACCGCAGCCCGTTCCTGTGGATCGTGCCGCTGGCCGTGGTCGCGGCCACCGAGCAGCTCACGCTGCGCGCGGTGGACACGATCGTGCCGGCCGTCGGCATCACCCTCCAGCAGGGCCAGGTTACCGGCATCGCCAGCGTGCTGGTCTTCGGCGCCGCCACCGACTACGCCCTGCTGCTCATCGCCCGCTACCGGGAGGAGCTGCGCGGCGAGGAGGACCGGTTCGCGGCGATGCGCGGCGCGCTGCGCCGGACGGCCGAGCCCATCCTGGCCAGCGGCGGCACCGTGGTGCTCGGCGTGCTCACCCTGCTGCTCAGCGAGCAGGAGACGAACCGGGCTCTCGCCGTGGCCTGCGCCACGGGGGTGGTCTTCGCCATGCTCTCGGCGCTGTTCGTGCTCCCCGCCGTGCTGGTGCTCTTCGGTCGCGGCCTGTTCTGGCCGTTCGTCCCGCGGGTCGGTGGCCCGGTACGCGAGGGGCGGCTCTGGGGCCGGCTCGGCGCCGTCGTGGAACGCCGCCCGGCGCCGGTCGCGGTCCTGGCCACGCTGCTGCTCGCCGGTCTGGCGCTGGGCGGGCTGGGCATCCGCACCGGCCTGTCCGAGACCGAGCAGTTCCGGGCCGAGCCCGAGGCGGTCGTCGGCGCGCAGACCCTGGCCCGGGCGTTCCCCGCCGGCACCACCCAGCCGGTGGCCGTGCTCACCAGCCCGACGGCGGTGCGGGCGGTCACCGACGCCGCCTCCACCGTGCCGGGGGTCGCCTCGGCCCGCCCCGGCGCCGCCGGCCAGGAGGTCGCCCAGGTCGACGTGGTGCTGGCCTCCGAACCCGGCACCACCGCCTCCGACCGCACCATCGAGACGCTGCGCGACGCGGTCGCCGCCGTCCCCGGCTCGGCGCCTCCCGCGCCCGAGGGCGCCGACGCGCCGTCCGGGGCGATCGTCGGTGGCAGCGTTGCCGCCACGTACGACTCCGAGGAGGCCAACGACAAGGACCTGCGGCTGATCCTGCCGATCATCCTGTTGCTGGTCGGCGCGGTGCTCGTGCTGCTGTTGCGGGGCCTGCTCGCACCGGTGCTGCTGGTGCTCACCGTCATCGCGTCGTTCTTCGCGAGCCTCGGTGCGGCGTGGCTGCTGTTCGACCACGTGCTGGGCTTCCCGGCCCTGGACAGCGGCGTGCTGCTGCTCGCCTTCGTGTTCCTGGTGGCGCTCGGCGTGGACTACAACATCTTCCTGGTCACCCGGGCCCGGGAGGACGCGCGCCGCGCGGGCACCCGCGACGGGATGCTCTCCGCGCTGCGGGTCACCGGCGGGGTGATCACAAGCGCCGGCGTGCTGCTCGCCGCGGTCTTCGCCGTCCTCGGCGTGCTGCCGCTGATCACGTTGACCCAGATCGGCGTCATCGTCTGCGTCGGCGTCCTGCTGGACACCCTGCTGGTCCGCACGGTCCTGGTGCCGGCGCTGGCGTTCCTGCTGGGTGACCGCTTCTGGTGGCCCCGCCGGATCACGCGGGAGCCGGCGGCGGACGTGCCGGCGCCGCCGGAGCCGATCGCCGCCCGCGACTGACCGTGCTCAGTAGCCCAGGCAGACGCACTCGGTCATCAGCGCCCGCACGTTGCGCACGTAGGACGGGTTGGGGATCCGCAGCGGCTCACCCTCCTGGGCCACCGCCCCGTGCCCGAAGTTGTACGCGGAGATGACCGCGTTGAGCAGACACGAGTCCAGCTCGGCGGTGCACAGGCCGGCGTCGAGCCGGAAGTCGGACTCGAAGTACATGTCGCCGATGTACTTGGTCAGCCAGGCCAGGTAGTTGGCGCCCAGATAGGCGTTGTCCCGGTAGTCGTCGATCTCGTAGCTCTGCTCGAACCGCTGGTTCATCCAGGTGGCGGTGGCCGGCATCACCTGCATCAGCCCGACGCCGCCGTCGCAGGCGTAGATGTTGGACTGCCAGCCGCTCTCCTGCCAGGCGGTCGCCTTGACCAGGTCCAGCGGGATCTTGATCTCCGGCGCGGAGGTGGGCCAGTAGGTGCGGGCAGCGGCGTCGGCCAGCGCCGCCTTCGCCTCGGCCCGGGTCGCCTGGGTGCCCTTGTAGCTGGGCTTGCAGGAACTGGGCGCAGGCTTCGGCGGCGCCGGCGGGACCTTGGTCTCGGTGGGCGGTTTGGCCACCGCGCGCGGCTTCGGCGCGGGGCCGGACGTGCGGGTCGGCTTCTTCGTCGGCCTGGGGGTCGGCGAGGCGGTGCGGCTCGGCGCGACGCCCATCGACGCCACCCCGGTCACCGACGGGCTCGGCTCCACGGCGGCCTCGTCGTCCGGGGCGTCCGTCGGCGCCTCCGTGACCGCGACCGGCGCGGCCTCGTCCCGCGGGCGCTCGCCCCGGTCGGCGCAGCCGACCATCGTGCCCCCCAGCAGGAGCCCGGCGAGTACCACGGCGCCCAACCGACCGGTCCGTCCACGCATGTCGTTCCTCCCCCGTGTGACCGTCGCCGCACCCTAGCAAGGTTCGGCCGGCCGGCGAGGCCCCTGCTGCGGCGGCTGGACCGGTTGCTCCCGGTCGCCCATCGCCCGGTCCCGGGTGGCCCACGCGACCATGAACACCACCGTCCAGAGCACCCCGAGCAGGACGGCCGCCGCGATCCCGCTCGCCGTGTCCAGCCCGAGGTAGAGCCGGGCGCCGCCGACCCCGAGCACCCCCGCTGCGGCGGCCGTCCAGGCGGCCACCGCCACCGGCCAGCGGGCGCCACGGGACACCAGCCAGGCCAGGGTGCAGAAGCTCGCGGCGACCACCGCGTTCTGGGTCGGGAACGGGACGGCCTCGCCGCCGTCCGCGCCGACTCCCGGCGACCCGGTCAGCTCGGCCACCACGGCCAGCACCAGCAGGGGCACGAACGCGCCGACCGTGCCGACCACGCTGAGCAGGTCCGCCCGCCACGGCCGGTTGCGCCACGCCAGCACCGCCGCCACCACCGCCACCAGGACGATCAGCACCCACCCGCGCAGCACGGACACCACGGCCATGGCGGCGTCGGCGGCGTCCGGGGTCCTGCGGGCGGCGAACCAGTTGCCGATCGCCCCGTCGAGCGCGGCCAGGCCGCTGTTGCGCACCACGACGGCGAGCAGGCCGGCGATGGCGAGCCCGGCGGCGAAGAGCAGCAGCAGACCCGCGGCGAGGTTGAGCAGCAGCGTCCAGGCCGGCCCGATCCGCATGGCCACGAGGAAGAACAGCACCCCGTAGCGGGCGCTGAGCCAGCGCACCGGAGGCAGCGCGCCGGCACGGGAGAACAGCGCCCGGGCCGGGTCGGGGTTGCGGCCCAGCCACCGGCCGGCGAGCACCACGCCCACCAGACCGGCCAGCAACACCAGCACCGCGCCGGTGGCCCGGCCGAGCAACCGCGAGACCGTGTCGTACGACTCACCGGCGATGTGACCGAGCAGCACCGATCCGCCCACCCAGGTCACCACGCCGGCCAGGTTCCACGGCGCGAACCGCCGGTACGGCATGCCGGCCGCGCCGGCCAGCCGGGGCACCAGGGTGCGGGCGAAGGCCACCCAGCGGGCGGCGAACACGCCCCGGCCGCCCAGCCGGGCGAGCATGGCGTCGGCCCGGCCCCACCGCTCGGGCCCGACCCGGTGGCCCAGCCCGGCTCGCAGCCGGGAGC
The DNA here is from genome assembly GCF_003172955.1 of Micromonospora acroterricola. GTDB lineage: Bacteria > Actinomycetota > Actinomycetes > Mycobacteriales > Micromonosporaceae > Micromonospora > Micromonospora acroterricola. The sequence continues at coordinate 11,473 of NZ_QGKR01000096.1, forward strand.
CGTACCGCCGGCCGGCGCGGAACGCCAGCGCGTCACCGGCGACCGCGGCGGCGATCATCGCGAGCAACGCCGGGCCGAGCCGCAAGGTACCGTTGTAGGTGAGGAAACCGACGAGCAGCAGGGTAGCCTCACCCGGCACGAGCAGACCGAAGATCACCGCGGTCTCGCCCGCCACGATCAGCGCGGCGACCAGGTAGATCCACAGGGCGGGCAGACCCTGCACCATGGTCAGCAGATCGTGCACTCAGGCCCCCGGGACACGGGAGCCAGCATGCCAGCCGGGTGAACCACCGGGACAGCAGTTTCACCAGAGATCAGGGGCACCTGGGGGTGACCCCGACGCAGCCTGCGCGAGCGCAGGCGGAAGGATAGAGGGTATGCAGCTTCGCACCGACCTCCGCAACGTCGCCATCATCGCTCACGTCGACCACGGTAAGACCACCCTGGTCGACGCCATGTTGCGGCAGGCTGGCGCGTACGGCGCCCGGGGTGAGACGACCGAGCGGGTGATGGACTCGGGGGACCTGGAGCGGGAGAAGGGCATCACGATCCTGGCCAAGAACACCGGCGTGCGGTACCTGCCGGCGGACGGCTCCGACCCGGTCACCATCAACATCATCGACACCCCCGGCCACGCCGACTTCGGTGGCGAGGTGGAGCGCGGCCTGACGATGGTCGACGGGGTGGTGCTCCTGGTCGACGCGAGCGAGGGTCCGCTGCCGCAGACCCGCTTCGTGCTGCGCAAGGCGCTACGGGCGCGACTCCCGATCATCCTGGTGATCAACAAGGTGGACCGGCCGGACGCCCGGATCAAGGAGGTCGTGGACGACACCTACGAGCTCTTCCTCGACCTAGACGCCGACGAGGAGCAGATCGACTTCCCGATCGTCTACGCCTGCGCCCGCGACGGCATCGCCTCGCTGACCCAGCCCGCCGACGGCTCGGTGCCGGACGACAGCACCTCGCTGGAGCCGCTGTTCCGCACCCTGCTGGACACCATCCCGGCGCCCGCGTACGAGGACGGCGCGCCGCTGCAGGCGCACGTCACCAACCTCGACGCCTCGCCGTTCCTCGGCCGGCTGGCGCTGTGCCGGGTCCGGCAGGGCACGATCAACAAGGGCCAGACGGTCACCTGGTGCCGCACCGACGGCACCACCCAGCGGGTCCGCATCTCCGAGATGCTGATGACCGAGGGCCTGGAGCGCAAGCCGGCCGAGTCGGCCGGTCCGGGCGACATCATCGCGGTCGCCGGCATCTCCGAGATCATGATCGGTGAGACGCTGGCCGACGCGGACAACCCGGTGCCGCTGCCGCTGATCACCGTCGACGAGCCGGCCATCTCGATGACCATCGGCACCAACACCTCGCCGCTGGTCGGCCGGGTCAAGGGCTCCAAGGTCACCGCCCGGATGGTCAAGGACCGGCTCGACAAGGAGCTGGTCGGCAACGTCTCGCTGCGGGTGCTGCCCACCGAGCGGCCGGACGCCTGGGAGGTGCAGGGCCGCGGTGAGCTGGCGCTGGCCATCCTGGTCGAGCAGATGCGCCGGGAGAGCTACGAGCTGACCGTCGGCAAGCCGCAGGTGGTCACCCGCGAAATCGACGGCAAGACCTGCGAGCCGGTCGAGCGGCTGACCATCGACGCGCCGGAGGAGTACCTGGGCGCGATCACCCAGCTGCTGGCCACCCGCAAGGGCCGCATGGAGCAGCTGGTCAACCACGGCACCGGATGGATCCGGATGGAGTGGCTGGTCCCGGCGCGCGGCCTGATCGGCTTCCGCACCGAGTTCCTCACCGACACCCGGGGCACCGGCATCCTGCACCACGTCTTCGAGTCCTACGAGCCGTGGTTCGGCGAGCTGCGTACCCGCAACAACGGCTCCCTGGTCGCCGACCGGGCCGGCGCGGTCACCGCCTTCGCGATGATCAACCTGCAGGAGCGCGGCCAGCTCTTCGTCGACCCGACCACCGAGGTGTACGAGGGCATGATCGTCGGGGAGAACTCCCGCTCCGACGACATGGACGTCAACATCACCAAGGAGAAGAAGCTCACCAACATGCGGGCGTCGACCTCCGACGAGACCGAGAAGCTGATCCCGCCGCGCAAGCTGTCGCTGGAGCAGGCGCTCGAGTTCTGCCGCGAGGACGAGTGCGTCGAGGTCACCCCAACCGCCGTGCGGATCCGCAAGGTGGTGCTCGACCAGCAGCAGCGCGGTCGGGCGGCGGCCCGCCGCAAGCACGCCGGCTGATCCCACCAGCACCCGGCACCGGGCGCGTCGGCCGCTTGCGGCTGGCGCGCCCGTCCGCTGTCCGGGCGGGGGTACGCGGGGCCAGCCCGCCGGCCCGTCGTTGATCGGCTACGGTCACCCGCATGACCTGGGATGATCTCGATGCCCACCTGGACAGGGTGCCCGGCACCGTCTCGGCGTACGTGGGTCGGCTGGACGCGCCGCCGACCTGGAGCCGCCACGCCGACGCCACCCACTACGCCGCCAGCACCATGAAGGTGGCGGTGCTCGCCGCGCTGCACCGCGCCGCCGAGGCCGGCACGTTGGAGCTGGACGCGCCGGTCCCGGTGGTCAACGAGTTCGACTCGGCCCAACCCGGCGCGCCCCGGTTCTCCTGCGCACCGCACTACGACAACGACGACGCGGTCTGGGACCGGGTGGGCGGCACGGCGTCGCTGCGCTGGCTCGCCGACCGGATGATCGTGCGATCCAGCAACCTGGCCACGAACCTGGTCATCGGGCACGTGGGGCTGCCCGCGGTGGCCGAGGTGTGGTCGCTGGCCGGGGCCCGGCACAGCGTCACCGGCCGGGGCATCGAGGACTTCGCCGCCCGCGAGGCCGGCATCACCAACCTGGTCACCGCCCGCGACCTGGCCGCCGTGCTCGGCGCGCTGGCCACCGGGGCCGCCAGCCCCGGCCGGCTCGCCTCGCCGGCCGGCTGCACGGCCATGCTGGACGTGCTGCTCGCCCAGGAGCACCGCGAGGACCTCGCCGCCGGCCTGCCCGACGGCACCCGGATCGCGCACAAGAACGGCTGGGTACGCGGCGTCCGGCACGGCGCCGGTGTGGTCCTGCCCGACGACGCCCCGCCGTACCTGATCGCCGTCTGCACCACCACGGACCTTGCCGACGGCGGTGCCAGCGGCGACGAGGTCGAGGACGACGCCTGCCGGCTGATCGCCCACGTCTCGGCGCAGGTCTGGGCCGCCCGTCACCAGCTCTGACCGGCACCCGCGAGGCCGCTCGCGCCCGACCCGGCGCCGCGACACCTGATGGCTGCCGACATGGTCGGGCCGCCCGGCGCCGGTCACTCCAGCAGGTGCTCCCGCAGCGCCGTCAGGGTCTCGTCGGTCAGCCCGAGCCCGTCGCGCAGGTAGGCGTCGAACGAGCCGTGCACCCGACGCACCTCCCGGTAGCCGGCGTCGAGATACTCCGGACGGACCTCCAGCACCGGCAGCACCGCGTCGACGTCCAGCTCGGGCTGGCGGCGCCGCATCGCCTCGACGATCACCGCGCGCAGGCTGTCGGTCAGCGCGTTGTTGCGCAGGTACTCCTCCCGGATCGTGGCCTCGTCCACCCCCAGCGCGGTCAGCAGGATGGCGGTCAGCCAGCCGGTGCGGTCCTTGCCGGCCGAGCAGTGGTAGACCAGCGGCAGGTTCTCCGGCCGGGCGGCCAGCCGCACGGCCTCGGCGAAGCCCGCCCGCGCCGACTCGCCGGTGACGAACCACCGGTAGATCTCCGCCATCGCGCCCGCCGTGCCCTGCCGGGCCAGCTCCGCGTACGCGTTCAGGTCGTGACCGAGCAGCACCGCCGAGACGTACGTGAAGACCGGGTGCTCCGGGTCGTGCACCGGCAGGTGCACCACCCGCGGCTCGCCGACCAGCCGGTCCGGCGGGGCCACCCCGATCTCGGCGCCGTCGCGCAGGTCGAGCACGCAGGCCGGGCCCAGCTTCGCGAGCACCGGCAGGTCCTCGTCGGTGAGGCGGCCCAGCGCCGGAGTCCGGATCAGCCGCCCGACGCGTACCCGGCGGCCGTCGGCGCCGACCAGGCCGCCCAGGTCACGTGCGTTCGGCGCGCCCACCATCTCCCAGTCCCGCCCGCTCATCCGGTCTCCCCTCCCGCCGCGTCCCTGCGTATAGGGTGCCCCACATGACGATCTCGGCGGTACGCACCCACCGGGTTTCCGCCCCCTTACACACCCCGTTCGTCACCGCGCTGCGCCGCACCACCACCGTGGACACCCTGGTCGTCGAGCTGGTCGACAGCGACGGGCGGTCCGCCTTCGGTGAGGCGCCGCAGGTCTGGCAGGTCACCGGCGCGTCGGTCGGCGCATCCGAGGCGTGTGTACGGGAGATGCTCGGGCCGCTGCTCATCGGGCGCGACCCGGACGACCTGGTGGCCCGCTGCGCCGAGGTGCAGCGCGCGGTGGTGGGCAACGAGGCGGCGAAGGGCGCGGTGGACGTCGCGCTGCACGACCTGGCCGCGCGGCGGTTGGGCGTACCCCTGGTGCGGTTGCTCGGCGGCACCACCCTGCGGGTTCCCACGGACGTCACGCTGGCCGCGGGCGACGCGGTCGACCTGGCGGCGGCCGCACGGCAGCGGCAGGCCGACGGCTTCGACGTGCTCAAGCTGAAGGTCGGCACCGACGCGGCCGGCGACCTGGACCGGGTGCGGGCCGTCCGTTCCGCGGTCGGCGCCGGTGTGCGGATCCGGCTCGACGCCAACCAGGGCTGGACGCCCCGGGAGGCGGTGCGGGTGATCCGCGGCATCGAGGACGCCGGGCTCGACGTGGAGCTGGTGGAACAGCCGGTCGTGCGCTGGGACCTGGACGGGCTGGCCTGGGTCAGCGATCGGGTGTCCGTGCCGATCCTCGCCGACGAGGCGGTCTTCGGGGTCCGCGACCTGGTGGAGGTGATCCGCCGGCGGGCCGCCGACCTGGTCAACGTCAAGCTGGCCAAGTGCGGCGGGCTGCACGCGGCGCGCACCCTGCTGGAGCTGGCCAGGTCGCACGGGCTCGGCACGGTGGTCGGGTCGATGATGGAGAGCCAGATCGGCATCGGCGCGGCGGCGAGCCTGGTCGCCGCATACGGCACCACCGCGGTCGCCGATCTGGACGCCGCCTGGTGGCTGGCCTGGTCACCGGTGCGGGGCGGGCTCCGCTACGACGGTGCCACCGTGGTGCTGCCGGACGCCCCCGGCCTGGGCATCACCGGCCTCGCTGAAGCAAAGGTGCAGCGCTCCGGTTGATGATCGTTGGTTTCTTTCATAGGCTTTCTCGGGAGCGGACACGAGCTGGGGGTTGACGTGGAGCTGCAGCCGGGCCGCGAGGCCGTCGTCCGGGTCGCGGTGGCGACACTGTGGACCGCTCCCGAGGCGGTCCGTCCGATCGACCAACCGGCGCTCGCCACGCGCGCCGACATCCCCGCCTGGGTCTCCGGCATGGACACCGACCAGCTGGTCGGCGACTGCGTGCTGAGCCAACTGCTGCTGGGCGAGCGGGTGCTCATCAGCGAGCTGCGCCCGGACGGGTGGGCACGGGTGGTCGCCGTCGAGCAACCGGCCGCGAAACTGGACCCGCGGGGCTACCCGGGCTGGCTACCCGCCGACCAGCTCGCCCCCGTCGACCCGGCCGTCACCGGCGGCACGCTGGTGGTGGACGCCACGGTCACCGGGCTGCGCGCCGCGCCGAACGGGCCGGTCGTGCTGCCGGGCGTGGTCGTCGGCACCCGCCTCGTCCCGGCGGGTCCGCCGCGCGACGGCTGGCAGCCGGTGCACGTCCCCGGTCAGCCCGCGCCGCTCTGGCTGCCCGACGGCCAGCTGACCGCGGCGCCGGCCGAGCCGCCCAGCGCCGCCGACGTGCTCGCGGTGGCGCAGCGGCTGCTGCACGTGGTCTACGTCTGGGGCGGGCTCTCCGCGTACGGCATCGACTGCTCGGGCCTGGTGCACCTGGCCTGGCGCCGGTTCGGGGTGCTGCTCCCCCGCGACGCCGACGACCAGGCCCAGGCGACCACCCCGCTGCCGCTGGGCGCGGAACGGCCCGGCGACCTCTACTTCTTCGCCCGGCCCGGCCGGAAGATCCACCACATCGGCATCGTGACCGCCGTCCCCGGCGACCACGAGAACCGGCGGATGCTGCACGCCTGCTACCGGCGGCGGCGGGTGGTCGAGGAGCTGCTGCCGGCCGACCGGACCGCCACCCTGGTCGGCGTGCACCGGGTCTGACCGGCCGGGCGCGTCCCCGCACCCGGCCGGCGACGACTCAGCCCCGGGCCTCGGCCAGCTCGCGACGCCGGTCCCGGGCGGACTTGACCAGGCTGGCGATCGTGGCGACGAGCAGGGTGCCGAGGATGACCAGCAGGGACAGCCAGATCGGGATGTGCGGCGCCCACCCCACGTGCTCCCCGCCGTTGATGAACGGCAGGTTGTTGTCGGCCAGCGCCTCCAGCACCAGCTTGACCCCGATGAAGCCGAGCACCACGGCCAGCCCGTAGCTCAGGTAGATCAGCCGGTCGAGCAGGCCGCCGAGCAGGAAGTAGAGCTGGCGCAGACCCATCAGCGCGAAGACGTTCGCGGTGAAGACCAGGTACGGCTCCTGGGTGATGCCGAAGATCGCCGGGATCGAGTCCAGAGCGAAGATCAGGTCGGTGGTGCCGATCGCGATCATGACGATCAGCATCGGGGTGAAGAGCCGCCGGCCGGCCGAGTGCGTGGTCAGCTTCGCGCCGTCGTAGTCCTTGGAGATCGGCAGCGCCTTGCGGCTCCACCGGATCAGCAGGTTCTCGGAGAACTCGTCCTCGTTGGGCTCGCCCTGCCGCGCCAGGTTGACGGCGGTGTAGATGAGGAACGCGCCGAAGATGTAGAAGACCCAGGAGAACTGCGAGATCAACGCGGCGCCGGCGGCGATGAACCCGCCGCGCATCACCAACGCCAGCACGATGCCGACCAGCAGCACCTTCTGCTGGTACTGCCGGGGCACCCCGAAGCGGGCCATGATGATCACGAAGACGAAGAGGTTGTCCACCGAGAGGCTGTACTCGGTGAGCCAGCCGGTGTAGAACTGCCCGGCCGAACTCGCCCCGGAGGTCAGCCAGACGCCGACGCCGAAGAGCAGGGCCAGGCCGACGTAGAAGGCGACCCAGAGACTCGACTCGCGCACACTCGGCTCGTGCGGGCGCCGACCGATGATCAACAGGTCGACGAGCAGAACCGCAGTCAGTGCGACGAGGGTCCCCGCCCACACCAATCCGGACACGTCCAACGTTCATTCCTCCGGCAGACACGCGGCGTCGGGCACACCGTACGCCCATGACGGGGCCGGCGTGCCGCTGACGCTCACTCTGGTGACTGTCGGAGGTCTCTTCCGCCGCCGCCCTGAGCAGGGCGGCGACCGACGGGCCGGGTCGGGGCCGCCGAGAATCCGGCGGTCGACCGTGCTGACGACTCCGTCGCGGGGGAATACTCCCCTCCTCAACGACCATTGTTCCCCACCACGCCGCGTGATCGCACTCCGGGCAGCCGGTGTCACCGGCCACCCGGCAGCCGGGAATACCGTAGGACACACCGCGTCCGGCGTCCTAGGAGGCTAGTGCGTGTCGGGTGCGGCTAGTGCGTGTCGGGTGCGACGAGCGGGTCCGCGAGCGACCAGCCGACGGCGAGCAGCGCGTCGCACGCCTCCACCGCCCGGGCCAGCCGCTCGGCGTGCGGGCCGGCCAGCTCCACCACCGGCACACCGCACCCGGCCAGCTCGGTCCGGAACCGCTTCGTCATCCACCCCCGCAGGTGCTCGCCGTCGCGCAGCCCGTCGTCGGCGAACGGCACGCCCCGGTGGTCGGTCAGCAGGTACAGCGCCGGCCGGCGCGCGGCGGCCCGCACCTCCGCCGACGCGCTGCCGAGGTAGCGCTCCTCCCAGATCGCGGTGGCCCGCGCGTCCGTGTCGCAGAACAGCAGCGGCCCGGACGAGCGGGCCGCAGCGTCCTCGGCCGCCTGCTGCTCACGGACCACCGTGCGGAAGTCGCCCCGGTCCCAGGTGACGTCGAAGACGCTCGCGCCGGGCGAGCGCTCGCGCAACCGGGCCAGCTTGCGGGCGGTCAGCTCCCGGCCGTACTCCGGCACCCAGCCGGTGCCGAAGTGCGCGGCGAGCGCCGCGGCCATCGTGGTGGTGCCGGTCGACTCCGCGCCGACCACCACCACCCGCCGGACGAACCAGGCCCGCACCGGCGGGCTCAGCCACCGCCAGTGACCCGCCGGGTCCGCGCGCACCGCCGTGCCGGAGACCGGCAGGGTCCGCCGGTCCGGATCCACCGACACGGGTACGGCGTCGAAGCGGCGGGCCAGCTCCGCGCCGTACGCCTCCGAGGAGAAGACCGCGTCCACCGCCCCCGGGCCCACCGCCGCGCGGAACACCGCGCAGTGGGCGTCCCAGGCCTCCGGGTCGGCGTAGTCCACCCGATGGTCGTCGTACCGGCCGACGAACCGGACCCACGGGCTGTCCGCGTGCACCTCCCGCAGCCACTCCAGCCGCGTCCGGAGCGGGATCGACTCGCGGCGCGAGGGCGCCACCACCACGGTGACCGTGGCGCAGCGTGCGGCGGCCGCCGCGATCAGCGCGTGGTGCCCGGCGTGGGGCGGATAGAACTTCCCCACCACCATCCCGTGCCCGAACTCCGCGGTGGTCGCCCGCGCCGGCGATGGCGCCGACGGGCGGCCGGGTGCCCGGGCGGTCATGCGGTGACCGGGGCCGGGCCGGGCGGAACCGGGGCCGGCCGGGCGGCGCGGCGCAGGTCGGCCCGCCACGCGCGCAGCCCCAGCACGCAGAGCGCGAGGAAGACCACGTACAGGACGGCGGTCAGGTGCAGGCCCTTGTACGCGTAGAGCGGGATGTAGACCAGGTCGGCGGCGATCCACAGCCACCAGCTCTCCACCCGCTTGCGGGTCTGCCCGTACGTGGCCAGCAGGGACAGCGCCGTCGTCAGCGCGTCCGGCAGCGGCACCGTGGAGTCGGTGGCCCGGTCCAGCAGGGCCCAGAGCGCACCCGTGAGCACCACACCGACGACGGCGAGCGTCAGCCACTCCCGGCGCCCGGTCCGGCTCACCGTGAGCCGGGTCCGCCGCTCCCCGCCGAACAGCCAGTGCCACCAGCCGTAGCAACCGAGCGCCACGTAGACGACCTGGAGCCCGGCGTCGGCGTACAGGCCGGCGGTCCAGAACAGCAGCATGAGCAGCAGCACGTTGGCGATGCCGACCGGCCAGTTCGCGAGCCGCTGCCGGGCCACCAGCCAGACGTTCAGCACCCCCGTGGCGAACCCCAGCAGCTCCGCCCAGGTGGTGCCGGTGCCGGCCAACTGGAACGCGGTGCCGGTGAGCCAGTCGATCATCACAGTGCCCTCCCGGGCCCCCACCCTAGGGCCACCGTCGACGCCGGAACAGACCCCACGACACCGCCCGGCCCGCCCACCGTGGGAGGCTGTCCGGCATGGTGCTTGAGGTCGCGCTGATCGACGTACTGCCCGGACACGAGGACGCCTTCGCCCAGGCGTACGCCCAGGGTCACCCGGTGCTCGCCGGGACGCCCGGCTGCCGGTCGGTGCGGATGACCCGGGGGATCGAATCCCCGACCCGGTTCGTGCTGCTGGTCGAGTGGGACTCGGTCGAGGCGCACGAGGACAACTTCCGGGCCACCGAGCGGTTCGAGCAGTGGCGCGCGCTGATCGGCCCGCACTTCGCCGGGCCGCCTGTCGTCGAGCACTTCGTCGACGTACCGGCCTGAGTGGAGCTGTCGTACCCGACGGTTAGCGTGCCCACCGCACGCGGCGGCCGCCGGTCCCGACGGGCTCGGGGGCGCCGGGCCCGGTGGTCGCGCGGCACCCCCGTGCCCTCACTCGCCGACGCGGCGGGCCAGCGCGGTGACCGTCTCCTCCGGTGACAGCGCGGCGGCCAGCAACGCCTCCGTCATCCGCTCGTACCGGTCGACGTCGAGCGCGGTGGCCAACCGGACGTCGGTGGTCAGCGCCTCCAGCATCACCGTCCGCGGGTCCGCCGGGTCCGGAAAGGCATACCAGGAGTACGGGGTGAGCGGGTGCAGCCCGCCGCCGGCCACCCCGCGTGGCAGCAGCCGCACCGTGACGTGGGCCAGCCCGGTCACCGCGACCAGGTGCCGCAGTTGCTCGCGCCACACCGAGACCGGCAGGTCACCGGGGTCGCAGACCGCCTCGGCGAGCACCACCGTGTAGCGCGGCGGGTCCGCGCGGCGCAGCACCTCCTGCCGCATCGCCCGGGCGCGCACCTCGGCCTCCACATTGACCTCCGGCGTGAGCAGGGCGCCGGCGGCGACCCGCAACCGGGCGTACGCCGGAGTCTGGAGCAGCCCCGGCACGACCGCGGGCTGGTACTCCACGATGTGGGCGGCACCAGCCTCCAGCTCGGCGTAGGTGCGCTGCCGCTCGCTCATCTCGCCGAGCGTCTTCCACCAGCCGCGGCTGGTGGCGGCGTCCCGGGCGATCACGATCAGCGCGTCCCGGGCCGGCGCCGGCACCTGGTAGACGTCGAGCAGGTCCAGCACGTCGGCGAGGTCCGGTCGGCTCTGACCCAGCTCGATGCGGGACAGCTTCGACGTCGAGGCCCAGCCCAGCCGGTCGCAGACCTGCTCCAGGGTCAGCGCCTCGCTGCGGCGTAGCTGGCGCAGCTCGGCGCCGAGCCGCGCACGTCGAATGACAGGACTCGTTGGCAACGGCATCCCCGCCTCCCCACCGAGGGAGAGTACGCAGGACGATCACCCAGTGCAATACCACGCTCGCGCACCGCAACCGTGCCGATCACGCCGCTCACCGGCCAAACCGGCCTCCAGCTGCCCTTACGCTCGCCGACGGCATTCCCGGCCCGGTTGAGTCCCGTCGAGGGGTTCCACCGCCGTCAAGCCGACCGCCCTTCCCGTGCCCCCGTCGGCTACGCCCACGCGGTACGCGGGCCGTGGCCGCCGGGCTGGTCGTCACTTCACGCCGGCGGCGTCCATGCCGCGCAGCTCCTTCTTCAGGTCGGAGACCTCGTCGCGGATCCGGGCAGCCAGCTCGAACTGGAGCTCGCGGGCGGCCGCCAGCATCTGGTCGTTGAGCTCCTGGATGAGCTGGGCGAGGTCGGCGCGGGCCATCCCCTCCCGGGAGGGCGTGGTGGCGGCGGCCCGACTCCGGCTGCGGGTCTCCTTCACCGGCGCCTTGCCCCGGGAGAGCTGGCGCACCGCGCCGCCGACCCGCGAGTTCTCGGTGTCCTCCGCCTCGCGGTAGATGTCGTCCAGGATGTCGTGGATCTTCTTGCGCAGTGGCTCCGGGCTGATGCCGTTCGCCTCGTTGTGCGCGATCTGCTTGGCCCGACGCCGGTCGGTCTCGTCGATCGCGGACGCCATCGACGGGGTGATCTTGTCGGCGTACATGTGCACCTGGCCGGAGACGTTACGGGCGGCCCGGCCGATGGTCTGGATCAGTGACCGACCGCTGCGCAGGAAGCCCTCCTTGTCGGCGTCGAGGATCGCCACCAGCGACACCTCGGGCAGGTCCAGGCCTTCGCGGAGCAGGTTGATGCCGACGAGCACGTCGTACTCGCCCTTGCGCAGCTCGCGCAGCAGCTCCACGCGACGCAGGGTGTCGACCTCCGAGTGCAGGTAACGCACCCGGATGCCGTTCTCCAGCAGGTAGTCCGACAGGTCCTCGGCCATCTTCTTGGTCAGCGTGGTGACCAGCACCCGCTCGTCCCGCTCGGTGCGCAGCTTGATCTCGTGCATCAGGTCGTCGATCTGGCCCTTGGTCGGCTTGATCACGACCTGCGGGTCGACCAGCCCGGTCGGGCGGATGACCTGCTCGACGAACTCACCCTGGGCCTGCTCCAGCTCCCACGGGCCGGGGGTCGCCGAGAGGTAGACCATCTGGCCGACGCGCTCCAGGAACTCGTCGAAGCGCAACGGCCGGTTGTCGGCCGCGCTGGGCAGCCGGAAACCGTGGTCGATGAGCATCCGCTTGCGTGAGGCGTCGCCCTCGTACATGCCGCCGATCTGCGGGATCGTCACGTGCGACTCGTCGATCACCGTGAGGAAGTCGTCCGGGAAGTAGTCGAGCAGGCAGTGCGGCGGGCTGCCGGGCAGCCGCCCGTCCATGTGCATCGAGTAGTTCTCGATGCCGGAGCAGAAGCCCACCTGCCGCATCATCTCGATGTCGTAGGTCGTGCGCATCCGCAGCCGCTGCGCCTCCAGCAGCTTGCCCTGCCGCTCCAGTTCGGCCAGCCGCTCGGCCAGCTCCGCCTCGATGTCGCGGATGGCCCGCTCCATCCGCTCCGGGCCGGCCGCGTAGTGGGTGGCCGGGAAGATGACGAGCTGGTCGACCTCACGGACCACGTCACCGGTCAGCGGGTTGAGGTAGTAGAGCTTCTCCACCTCGTCGCCGAACAGCTCGACGCGGACCGCCAGCTCCTCGTACGCCGGAATGATCTCCAGCGTGTCGCCGCGGACCCGGAAGGTGCCCCGGTTGAAGGCCATGTCGTTGCGGGTGTACTGGATGTCGACCAGCCGGCGCAGCAGCTTGTCGCGGTCGAGCTCCTGACCCACCTCGATCCGGACCGCCCGGTCGAGGTACTCCTCCGGGGTGCCCAGACCGTAGATCGCCGACACGGTGGCCACCACGATCACGTCGCGGCGGGTGAGCAGCGACATCGTCGCCGAGTGCCGCAGCCGCTCGACCTCCTCGTTGATCGAGGAGTCCTTCTCGATGTAGGTGTCGGTCTGCGGGATGTACGCCTCGGGCTGGTAGTAGTCGTAGTACGAGACGAAGTATTCGACGGCGTTGTGCGGCAGCAGCTCGCTGAACTCCTTGGCCAGCTGCGCGCAGAGCGTCTTGTTCGGCGCGAGCACCAGGGTCGGGCGCTGCAGCCGCTCGATCAACCAGGCGGTGGTGGCGCTCTTGCCGGTGCCGGTCGCGCCGAGCAGCACCGAGTTGCGGTCACCGCGCCGCACCCGACGCTCAAGCTCGTCGATGGCGGCGGGCTGGTCGCCGGCCGGCTGGAAATCACTGACGACCTGGAAGCGGCTGTCCAGCCGGGGAATGTCGAGCGCCATGACATCAACGGTACGCCGGAGGTCCGACAGGAACGGCTGTCACGCCAGGTACGTGATCAGCTTCAATATTCCCATTGTGTGGCGCATGTCACCGACGCTAGGCTCTCGCTGTAGGCCGCTCGCGGCGGCCGACCGGGCCGGTGGCCCAGGCCGTCATCTCGGCCGGCCGCCCCCGGCACAGCGGTCGCAGCACCCGGCGCGTCCGGCGTGCGCACCAGTGTGGTCGCGCTCGAGGCGCAGACCGGCCGCCGCGAGCGCCCCTGCTCGCACCGCCGGCCACTCCCGTTCGTCACCCGGGGCCGTCCCGCCCGTTTCACATCGGTGGACACCTCCCCGAACCCGCCGCCCGAGACCGACCCCGCGGTCCCGTCCCGGCCCGGCGGCACCCCCGCGGACCCCGGGCTCCCGGCCCGGCCCGGCGGCACCGCCGCCGACCCGGGGAGCGAGTCCCGGCGCGGCCGCAGCGGCCGGCCCGGCACACCGGCCGCCGGCCGGCTCAGCACCGGTCGCCACCGCACGGGCGCGGCCGACACCAGCGGCCGCGAGGCCGACTCCACGGGCAGGTCCACGGCCGCGAGGCGGTCCACGCCCACCACGAAGCCCGCCCGTGCGGCGGCACCGGCATCGCCCAGCAGCCGGTCCACCAGCTCGCGCCGGGCCGGCGCCGGCCGGGCCGCCGACACGTCCACCACCAGTCGGTCCAGCACGTCGCCCCGAAACGGCACCGACCGGGCCGCCGACGCGTCGACCACCAGTCGGTCCAGCACCTCGCCCCAAGACGGCACCGACCGGGCCGCCGACGCGTCGACCACCGCGCGCCGGACCGGCACCGGACAGACCGCCGACACGCCCGCCGCATCCCGCCGGGCCGGCACCCGCCGGGGCGCACCAGCCACCGGCCCGGTCCCCGAC
>NZ_QGKR01000268.1 GCF_003172955.1 Micromonospora acroterricola
CTCCCCCACCGCCGGCGCCCCACCCGGAGCTGATCAAGAGGTTTGCGTCGCCGACAACGGGCCCGGCTGACGCAAACCTCTTGATCACCGGTTGCGGGCGGCGCGGAACGCGCGGGGTGGTCAGGCCGGGGCCAGCCAGCGGTGCAGGGTCGCGGCGCCGTCGCGGATCTTGGTGATTTCGACGTGCTCGTCGGGGTGGTGGGCCAGGTTCGGGTCCCCCGGGCCGAAGTTCAGCGCGGGGATGCCCATGGCCGCGAACCGGGCGACGTCCGTCCAGCCCAGCTTGCCGATCGGCGCCGCGCCGACCGCCGCCAGGAACTCCTTCGCCGGTGCCGCCTCGAGACCGGGGAGGGCACCGGCCGCCGAGTCGGTCACGGCCAGCTCGAAGCCCGCGAAGACCTCGCGCAGGTGCGCCTCCGCCTCGGCCGGCGTGCGGTCCGGGGCGAACCGGTAGTTGACCTCGATCTCACACCGGTCGGGGACCACGTTGCCGGCCACCCCGCCGTGGATCCGCACCGCGTTCATACCCTCGCGGTAGTCGCAGCCGTCGATCGTGACCCGGCGCGCCTCGTACGTCTGGAGCCGGCGCAGCACCTCACCCGCGGCGTGGATGGCGTTGACACCGTGCCAGGAGCGCGCCGAGTGGGCGCGTACGCCGGTGGTGGTGACCGTCGACCGCATGGTGCCCTGGCAGCCCGCCTCGACGATGCCGTACGTCGGCTCCAGCAGCACCGCGAAGTCCGCCTCCAGCCACCCCGGGTACGCCTGGGCGACGAGGTTCAGCCCGTTGTACCGCGACTCGATCTCCTCGGCCTCGTAGAAGAAGTACGTCACGTCGTAGCGCGGTTCGGGCAGGGTCACTGCCAGGTGCAGCGCGTACGCGACGCCGGACTTCATGTCGGAGGTGCCGCAGCCGTACATCAGGTCGCCGCGCATGGTGGAGGGGAAGTTGTTGTTCAGGGGCACCGTGTCCAGGTGCCCGGCCAGCACGACGCGCTGCGACCGACCGAGGTCGGTGCGCGCCATCACCGTGTTGCCGTGCCGGTGGGTGGTCAGGTGCGGTACGCCCCGCAGCACCTCTTCGACGCAGTCGGCTATCGCCTTCTCGTTGAGGGACACGGATTCCATGTCGACCAGGGCGCGGGTCAGCGCCACCGGATCGGCGAGGACCTCGGGGGTCAGCGGGTTCTCCATGGTTCGCACGGTACCTTCAGGTCTGTCAGCGCGAGGAGTGAGCTTGCGGCCTTCGCAGCCCCGACCGAGAGGTGAAACAGTGACGTCCGCAGATCCCGCCTGGGGCATCGGCCTGGCCACCGTCACCGCAGACGAGCAGGTGCTCGACACCTGGTACCCGACCGGCAAGCTGGGCCTGGGTGAGCTGCCGCTGGTCGCCGGTGAGGACGAGACGGACGTGCTCGACCTGCCGCCGGCCGCGCTCGGCGACCGGTCGCTGCCCGGTCTGCGTACCGTGCAGGTGGTCACCGTGATCGGCTCGCTGGACGACCCGATCAAGGACGCCCCGGACGCGTACCTCCGGTTGCACCTGCTCTCCCACCGCCTGGTCCGACCCAACCAGCTCAACCTGGACGGCATCTTCGGAAAGCTGGCCAACGTGGCCTGGACCTCCGCCGGGCCGTGCCCGCCGGAGCGGGTGGACGAACTACGGGTGATCGAGCGGGCCGCCGGCCGCCACCTGGCGGTGTACGGGGTGGACAAGTTCCCCCGGATGACCGACTACGTGGTCCCCTCCGGCGTGCGGATCGCCGACGCCGACCGGGTCCGGCTCGGCGCGCACCTGGCCGCCGGCACCACCGTGATGCACGAGGGCTTCTGCAACTTCAACGCCGGCACGCTCGGCACCTCGATGGTCGAGGGGCGGATCGTGCAGGGCGTGGTGGTCGGTGACGGCTCGGACGTGGGCGCCGGCGCCTCGATCATGGGCACCCTCTCCGGCGGCGGCACCGACAAGGTCCGAATCGGCGAGCGGAGCCTGGTGGGCGCGAACGCCGGCATCGGCATCTCGCTCGGCGACGACTGCGTGGTGGAGGCCGGCTGCTACGTCACGGCCGGTTCGAA
This sequence comes from Micromonospora acroterricola, assembly GCF_003172955.1. GTDB lineage: Bacteria > Actinomycetota > Actinomycetes > Mycobacteriales > Micromonosporaceae > Micromonospora > Micromonospora acroterricola. The sequence goes on from NZ_QGKR01000268.1 coordinate 2,077, forward strand.
GGTCAGCCTGCCGGACGGCCGGGTGGTCAAGGCCCGCGACCTCTCCGGCGTCAACGGGCTGCTGTTCTGGCGCAACTCGGTGACCGGCGCGCTGGAGGCCCGCCCGCGCACCGGCCGGGGCATCGAGCTGAACGCCGCCCTGCACGCCAACGACTGACGGCCCGTCCGGGTCCGCGGCGCTCGGCCGCGGACCCGGACGGGGTACGCCTCACCGCAGGCGGTACGCCTGGATGATCCGTTGCGTCACCGTGTTGCCGGCGGCGTCCCGGGCGGTTGCCCGCAGGGACGCGTACCCGGCGCCGGCGGGATGCCGGACGGTGGCCGTCCACCCGTGCCCGCCGTGGCGCACCGGGGCGGGTTGCCAGGTGCGGCCCCCGTCGTAGGAGACGTCGACGGTCAGCCCGGTGAGCCGCGCTGCGGGGGCGCCGGGCTGGCGCTGCACCTGCACCGGGATGACCAGGCTCCGGCCGGCCGGGGCGGTGTTGGCCGCGTCCAGCGGTGGCGTGAACCGGATGGCCGAGGCCGGCAACGGCCGGTGGTCCTCGCCGGGGACGTGCCGGGACCGGAACGTCCACGCCGCGCTGACCTCGGTGCTGAGATCGGTGAAGCTCCGCTTCGACGAGACCTCCAGCCGGTAGTCAGCGGCACCGGGCGGCACCGTGAACTGCCCGTAACCCGGATCCGGCAGCTCGCCGACCAGCACGCCGTCGCGGTAGAGGGCGGTCCGGGCGCTGTCGGCGACGGACCCACCGGCGTGCCCCTCGGCGTCGCTGTGCAGCGGCACGTCCACCCCGATCTCGTCACCGAGCCGTGTGATGCCCTGTCCGGGCCAGCGCGGTGCCGGGAAGGACGGCCCGTACGGTGCGGTGTTCCAGCTCTCCCGGGTGTGCCGGCCGGCCCGGTACGCCCGTGGTTCCGCCGTCAGCGCCGCCTTCAGGTCCGTCCACCCGTCCCCGGTGGGCACCCCGAACATCAGCTCCGAGGACCAGCGCACCCCGCGGGTGTTGTAGTGCTCGACCCGCTGGCCGGGCACCGTGGTGGGCTGGACGACCGCCCAGCCGCCCAGATCCGGGTCGAGGTGCGGGAAGACCACCCGCTCGGCGACCAGGCCCGGATAGCCGCCCCGGAACCGGTGCGTGACGGTGGCCAGCTCCCGGCTGCGGTAGGTCTTGTCGAAGCCGGTCGGCATCCGGCCGGGGAACTTCTCGGCGAGCGCGTACAGGTAGGGGCTGTTGGCGACCTCCGGCTGCGCCCACTGGCTGCCCAGCGTGGCGAAGAACCGGTCACCGGAGACCGCCCGGCCGAGGTGCCCGGTGGCCAGCCCGCTGAAGTCGAGCGCGATCAGGCCGAAGCCGTAGGCGCCCCCGTCGTCGGTGATCCAGTTCGCCCCGATGTCCACCAGCGCCGGCACGGCCGAGGGCTCCGGGACGGCGGTGCGCACCGGCCGGGCCTTCCGGCCGTCGACGGTGACCGTGGTGTCGCGGTCGAAGACCAGCTCCGGCTGCGCCAACTGGGCGAGCCCGTCCTCCGCGAAGAGGAGGCTGACGAGTCCGTAACGGCCCCTGGGCACCCGGATGTCGACGGTGCCGTCCGGGTCGTACAGGTCGAAGATGGCGAAGGTGTCCAGGTTGACCACCGCGGTGATGTGGTCGGTGGCGGCCGCGCCGGTGGCGTCCAGGTGCCGCACCGTGAGCTGGTAGCTCTCCACCTCCCGGTTGACCGCCACCGGGGTGACCGCCACCGCCGAACCGGAGCGGGCCACGATCCGTCCGGTCCAGTAGCCGTCCGTCCCGAGCCGGGTGTCGGTGGTGACGGTGGTGCCGGCGGTGCCGCCGGCGGGCACGGTGACCTGGCTGGCGCCGATGGTGAACATGCCGGCCGGTGCCGGCTGGCCGTCCGGGCCGGTCACCTCGAGGGTCAGGTTCAGGGTGACCGGTTCGGGGCCGTCGTTGCGCCAGTCGACCTCCCGGGTGATCGGGGTGTCGTCTCCGTGCGGCCAGGCGGGCTGGCCGAAGGAGACGCTGACCGGGTCGCTGACCACCCGCTGGGTGATCGCCCGGGCCACGTCGACCCGGCCGGCGCCCTGCTGGAAGGCGGTCTGCGCCGGGTGCGGCTTCGCCGAGGCCATCAGGGTGGCCTTGAGCTGGGCCGCCGCCCACCCGGTGTGCTGCTGGGCGAGCAGCGCCACCGCGCCGGTGACGTGCGGTGCGGCCATCGAGGTGCCGGAGAGCGAGACGTACGCCTCGCCCACCGGGTCGCCCAGCAGGGTGCCTTCACCGCGAGCGGCGACGATCTCCACCCCCGGGGCGGTGATGTCCGGCTTCAGCCCGCCGTCGCCCACCCGGGGACCCCGGCTGGAGAAGTCGGCCAGCGCGTCGTCGCGGTCCACCGCGCCCACCGAGAGGGCGGCGTCCGCGGTGCTCGGCGAGCCGACCGAGCCGTCGCTGCCGGCGTTGCCGGCGGAGATCACGAAGAGCGCGCCGGTCTGCGCGGTCAGTGACTCGACCGCGGCCTCCAACGGGTCGACGTCGGGCGTGTCGGGACCACCGAGGCTCATGTTGATCACGTCGGCGTGCTGGTCGACGGCGGCCCACTGCATGCCGGCCAGGATCGCCGACTCCGGGCAGCCCGCGTCCTCGCAGACCTTGCCGGAGAGCAGTGTGGCGTCCGGAGCGACGCCCCGGTACCTGCCGCCGGAAGCGGCGCCGCTGCCGGCGATGATCGAGGCGACGTGGGTGCCGTGCCCGACGGTGTCACGGGTGTCGGTGGCCTCGGTGAAGTTGCGCGCCTCGGCCACCCGCCCGGCCAGGTCGGGGTGGGCGGCGTCGATGCCGGTGTCCAGCACCGCGACCCGGACGCCCTGGCCGGTGAAGCCGGCCTGATGCGCGGCCGGCGCGCCGATCTGCGGGACGCTGTGGTCCAGGGTGACCCGCCGTCGACCGTCGAGCCAGATCCGGTCGGCACCCCCCGCCGTGCCGACCCGTGCGCCGGCGCCGGTGAGCGCCGCCCAGACCGTCGCGGCCCGCTTCTTGTCCGCCCTGGCGGCGACCCCGGCGATGGCCGGCAGTTGTGCGGTGACGTCCAGCCCGGCGGGCGCGGCGGCGGTCCGGCGGGCGCCCGCGTCGCCGGTCACCAGCACCGGCAGGTGGTCGCGACGGGCGTCGTCGTAGCCGGCGGCGATCAGCCCGGTGACGTCGAAGAGCCGGGCGTCGAGACGGCCGGCGCGGACCAGCGGCACGGCGTCCTGCGGCAGCACGCTGAGGTGCCCGTCCTGACGCGTGGTGATGAAGCGGATGTCGGTCCGCCCGGGGCCGGGGCGCACCGCGGCCGACCCGGACGCCGTGACGGTGACCCGGTCCCCGGTGAGCAGGGTGACAGTGGTCGGAGAGGGGGCGCCGGCCGCGGTGCGCGGGACGGCGTCCGGGGGGCTGCTGGCGGTGGGTGGACTCGCGACGGCGACGGCCGGACTGCCCAGCAAGAGGGCGACTACGGCGGCGGCGGCCATTCTGCTGCTTCGATGCAACGGATCCTCCTCGATGGAGCGTCGTTACCACAGGAGACGCATTGACCACCGTCAGGATTGCATACCGCGTATGCATAAGGAAGTCCAGAAAATTACGGAGCAACCAACCCTTATCGCGACTGGACCCGGCATCATCGACCGGTGACCTCCATGAAGGACCGGATGCTCGCCGGTGAGCCGTACCTCGCCGACGATCCCGAGATCATCGCTGACCTGGACCAGGCCGCCCGTCGGATGGAACGCTTCAACACCAGCTCCGCCGCCGACGAGGTGGCTCGCCTCGCGGCGCTGCGCGACCTGCTCGGCGAGCTGGGAGAGGGCACCTGGATCCGCCCGCCGTTCTACTGCGACTACGGCTGGCAGATCCGGATCGGACCACGCAGCTTCGTCAACTACCAGTCGGTTTTCCTCGACGTCGCACCGATCACCCTCGGCGCGGACGTCCAGGTTGGACCGAACGTGCAACTGCTCACCCCGACCCACCCGGTCGAGCCCGAACCGCGCCGCGACAAGTGGGAGGCGGCAAAGCCGATCACCATCGGCGACAACGTCTGGCTCGGCGGCGGCGCGATCGTACTGGCCGGGGTGACGATCGGCGCGAACACGGTCGTGGGCGCGGGCGCGGTGGTGACCCGGGACCTCCCCGCCAACGTGGTCGCGGTCGGCAATCCGGCCCGGGTGGTCCGTCAGCTCGACTGACCGTGCGGCGGGACCAGGCCCGACCGGCCCAGCGCCCGGGTCACGGTGCCGGCGGCTCGGGCAGGCGGACAACCAGGTCGGCGCGGTCGGCGGTGCCGCTGACCAGGGAGGCGTTGGACTCGTCGCTGCCCAGCGCCCACGCCCGCGCCTGCTCGGGCGACCGACCGTACGCCTCGTGCCGGGCGGTCAGCCGGCGCTGCCGTACCTCGGCGTCGAGGTCGAGGAACCAGACCTCGTGCAGCAGCTGCCGGATCTCCTGCCACGGGTCGTCCGACAGCAGCAGGTAGTTGCCCTCGGTCACCACCAGCCGGACCGACGGCGGCACCTCGATCGCCCCGGCCACCGGCTCCTCCAGCTCCCGGCGGAACTCCGGCGCGTAGACCGAGGTCGGCTCCAGCCGGCGCAACCGGCGCAGCAGCGAGACGTACCCGTTGGCGTCGAAGGTGTCGGCCGCGCCCTTGCGGCCGTCGCGGCCCAGCCGGACCAGCTGCGACTGCGCGAGGTGGAAGCCGTCCATCGGCACCAGCCGGGCGACCGGACCGACCTCGGCGACGACCCGCTCGGCCAGGGTGGACTTCCCCGCGCCCGGCGCGCCGGCGATGCCGAGCAGTTGGCGCGAGCCGGCCTCCGCCAGGGCGCGCGCCCGCGCCACCAGCTCGTCGACGGGAAGCACCCGGGCCGGCGGCATCAGCCCAGAACCGGGTCGCTGATGGTGAACCGCGCCTGCACGGCCGCCTGGACGGTCTGCGGCTGCGGATCCAACTCCAGCTCCGGCGGACCGCCACCGCCACCGCCGACGTCGAACGCCGCGCGGGCGAACATCGGCCGATCGGCGGGGCCGGCGTCGGCCAGCTCGATCAGCGAGACGACGTGCGCGCCCAGCGCCTCCGCGTACTCCCGGGCGCGCACCAGCGCGTCGCTGATCGCGGCGTGCCGCGCCTCCCGGTGTGCCGGGCTGTCCGGGCGCAGCTCCCACCAGGGGCCGGCCACCTCGACCTGGTCCTGGTCGGCCAACCGGAGCATCAACTCGCCGAGAGCGGTGAAGTCGGTGACGGTGACCGTGGTCGTGACACTGCCGTGCCAGGCCACCACCCGCTCGCCCGAACGCCGGGTCTCCGGCCGGACCCGCAGGTCGCCGGTCTCCCGCCGGGCCACGACCGGCCCGGAGCCGTCCAGCAGCACCCGGACGGCGGCGGCCCGCTCGGCGAGCCGGGTCAGCGTGGCCTCCCGGTCCCGGTCGCGAGCCGTCGCGGTCACCGCGAACCGGGCCAGCTCTGGCGGCACCTCCCGGTACGCCTCGCCGCGCACCTGCACCACCGGGCCGTCTGCCGCCATGCCCCTGAGCCTAGTCAGTCACCGGGAGCCATGCCGTGTAGGCGACGCTGCCGGTGTCGACCCGGCACCCGGTCAGGTGCCCACCGGCGTCGCCCAACTCCCGCAGCCAGGTCACCTCGGCGGCGTGATCACCCTCGGCGGGGAACTCGCGGTCCCGCTCGGCGTACCGCCGGTCGAGCAGCGCCGACCGGACCGCGGCGGCCTCCGCGTACCGGGCGGTGAGCGCCGCCGCGTCGCCGGCCCGCAGCGCGGCGGCCAGCCCGTCCAGGAACTCGGTCACGTCGGCCAACTCGTGCAGCACCCGGGCCCGGTTGCCGAGCAGCATGTTGGCGGTCCGCTCCGCCGGCGTGCCGGCGACCCGGGTGCCGTCCCGGAAGCTGCCCGCGGCGAGCGCCAGCACCGCATCGCGCAGCGGCGCCCGCTGCGCCGCCCCGGCCAGAGCGCCGGCCAGCAGGTGCGGCACGTGCGAGGCCAGCGCGGCCGCCGAGTCGTGCGCCGGCGCGGACATCGGCACCACCCGGGCGTCGAACAGCTCCACCAGCAGCCCGGTCAGCCAGCGGAAGCCGGCCGTCGCGGCGCCCGGCGCCGGGCACAGCACCCAGGCGGCACCGGCCAGCAGCGTCGTGGAGGCGGCGGCCAGGCCGGCGGACTCCGCGCCGGCCATCGGGTGCCCGGGCACGAACCGGTCGGTGAGCCCGAGCCGGTCGGCCGCCTCGGCCACCTCGACCTTGGTGCTGCCGACGTCGGTGAGCACACAGCCCGGCGCGGTGGCGGCGGCCACCCGGGCCAGCGTCCGGGGCAGGGTGGGCAGCGGACCGCCGAGGAAGACCACGTCCCGGTCGGCCACGGCCTGCTCGAGCGTGTCGGGTGCGGCCACGCCCCGGGCCCGGGCCTGCTCACGGGTCGCCAGGTCGGGATCCCAACCGGCCACGTCCAGGCCGGACTCGGCCAGGCGCAGCAGCACCGAGCCGCCGATCAGGCCGGTGCCGACCACAGCCGCCCGGATCCCGGCGTACCGCTTGGTCCCGCGGTCGGTCATGGCCGGGTCGCCGGGGTCAGGCCCGCAGCCGGCCGGCGACCGCGGCGACGTGCTCGTCGGACTCGGTCAGCGCCACCCGGACGTGCTGGTTCGCGGTGGGGCCGTAGAAGACACCGGCGGCGACCAGGATGCCGCGCCGGGCCAGCCAGTCGACCGTCTCCCAGCAGTCCTCACCGCGGGTCAGCCAGAGGTAGAGGCCGGCCTCCGAGTGCTCGACCGTGAAGCCGGCGCCGGTGAACGCGGCGGCCAGCACCGCACGGCGGGCCCGGTAGCGCTCCCGCTGCTCGTCGGCGTGTCGCTGGTCCTGCAGGGCGGCCACCATGGCCGCCTGCACGGGCGCGGGCACGATCATGCCGGCGTGTTTACGGACCTTCAGCAGCTCGGCGACGAGCGCCGGGTCACCGGCCACGAAACCGGCCCGGTAGCCGGCGAGGTTGGACCGCTTGGAGAGCGAGTGCACGGCGAGCACCCCGGTGTAGTCGCCGCCGCAGACCTGCGGGGAGAGCACCGAGACCGGCTCGGCCGACCAGCCGAGCGGCAGGTAGCACTCGTCGCTCGCCACCACCGCGCCGCGTTCCCGGGCCCAGTCGACCACCTTGCGCAGGTGCCCCGCCGGCAGCACCCGGCCGGTCGGGTTGCCCGGTGAGTTGATCCACACCAGGCGGACCCGGGAGGTCGGCCCGACCGCGGTCAGCGAGTCGGCGCGGACCACGGTGGCGCCGGCCAACCGGGCCCCGGCCTCGTAGGTCGGGTACGCGACCGACGGCACCACCACCACGTCACCGGCACCGACGCCGAGCAGCGTGGGCAGCCAGGCGACCAGCTCCTTGGAGCCGATGGTCGGCAGCACACCGAGACCGTCGACCCCCGCGCCACAGGCCCGGGCCACCCACGCCGCGATCGCGTCCCGCAATGCCGGCGTGCCGGCGGTCAGCGGGTAGCCGGGAGCGTCGGACGCGTCAGCCAGTGCCCGCCGGATCACCTCGGGCACCGGGTCGACCGGCGTGCCCATGGAGAGGTTGATCAGACCCTCGGGATGCGCCGCGGCCAGGGTGGCCGCGGCGGCCAGGGTGTCCCAGGTGTACTCGGGCAGCCGCGACGAGACCGGCGCGGAGCCGTTCAGTGGCCCTCGCCGCGCGGCGGCTGCGCGGCGACGAACGTGGCGTCCTTCTCCACCTTGCCGATCTTCGAGGCGCCCCCGGGCGAGCCCAGGTCCTCGAAGAACTCGTAGTTGGCGCCGGTGTAGTCCTTCCACTGCTCCGGGACGTCGTCCTCGTAGAAGATCGCCTCCACGGGGCAGACGGGCTCACAGGCACCACAGTCGACGCACTCGTCGGGGTGGATGTAGAGCATCCGGTTGCCCTCGTAAATGCAGTCGACCGGGCACTCCTCGATACATGCCTTGTCGAGCACATCCACGCACGGCTCGGCGATGATGTAGGTCACCGGTCTTCTCCTCCGCAAGACACGCCGCGATCTCCCGCGACGGTTAGAGCCTAGTATCTCGCCGGGGAGGGGGTCGATCGTGCTCCGACAGCAGGATGTGGGACACCGGATCGTGGTCCGCCGGATTGTGGGGATTCGCGAAGGCCGGCCGCTCTTCTCCGACGCCCTCGGCGAGTTGGTGGAGCTCAGCGAGACTCATCTCACGTTGGCCACCGCCCAGGGTCGGCTGCGGGTCCCGGTGGCCCAGGTGCACCGGGCCAAGCGGGTGCCGCCGACCCGCCGGCCGACCGCCGCCGCCGTGGTCGCGCTGGAACGGGCCGCCGACGAGGCCTGGCCGGCGCCCATCCGGGGCCAGCTCGGGGACTGGCTGCTCCGGACGGCCGACGGCTGGACCGGGCGGGCCAACTCGGCGCTGCCGATCGGCGACCCGGACCGGCCGCTCCCGGCGGCGGTGGACGCGGTCGAGCGCTGGTACGCCGAGCACGGTCAACCGGCGCTGATCAACACACCGCTGCCGCTCGCCGCGCCGGTCGGCGCCGAACTGGACGCCCGAGGTTGGGGCACCCGCCCGCCGACGCTGGTACAGACCGCGCCACTCCCCCTGGTCGACCGCACGGCCGGCGCGGGGGTCGACGGGGCCGGATCAGCGCTCGCCGGGGCGGGCGCCGATCCGGTCGACGGGGCCGGCGCGGGGGCCGCCGGGGTCAGCATCGAGCTGGTCGCCGCGCCGTCCGCGGCATGGCTGGCGATCGCCGCCGGCCGCAAGGGTGGCCTCCCCGACGCCGCCCGCCACGTGCTCACCGCCGTGGACCAGGTCCGCTTCGCCCACGTGTACGCCGACGGCACGCTGGTGGCGATCGGCCGGGGCACGGTGACCGGGCAGGGCCGCTGGCTCGGGCTGAGCCTCATCGAGGTGCTGCCGGAGGCGCGCCGGCAGGGGCTGGCACAGGCGGTGATCGCGGCGCTGGCCGACTGGGGCGGCTCGGCCGGGGCGACGCACGCCTTCCTCCAGGTGGAGCAGCGCAACGCCGCCGCGGTGGCGCTCTACCAGCGGCTCGGCTTCACCACTCACCACACCTACCTGACCCGGGTCGCTCCGCACTGACCCCGCTCCATCACCGCCCGTCGCGCGGCGCGGGACGGGTCAGCGGCGGACGACGCGGCGGGGCTTGGTGGTCTTGACCTCGGCGTACCGCTTGAGTTGCTGGGAACGGTGGTCGCGCCCGAGCGCGGTGAGCACCAGGTAGCCGATCAGCACCCCGACGCCGGTGGCGAGCAGGTAGAGCCAGATCTGGGCGAAGAACGTGCCCGCACCGCCGGCGAACGGGTTGTTGCCGACGAGCAGCGGCCCGACCAGCACCGTCAGCGCCATCGCCACCAGCACCGCGACGGCCACGTCGGCCGCCCACGTGCCCAGCGGCCGGCGGCGGCCCCAGCGGAAGGCCACCACGGCCAGGATCAGCCCGATCACCGCGAACATCGCCAGCGACACCCGGTCGGCGGCGGCGTCGTCACCGTCGAAGCCGAGCCGGATCGTCAGCCGGGCGACCACGTTGACCGCGAACAGCGCTCCCGCGAGCACCCAGACCTCACGCCACCGTCTGTCCATCGCACGACCTCCTGCCGTACGCCCCGTTCCGGGGCCACATCCCTGGCAGGAATATCTACCACCCGTACCTGGGTGGCGTCATCAGCCGCCGAGTGCCGGCGGCGGAGCGAGGATCTGCCGGAAGCCCATCACCGCGAAGGTCATCGCGCCGGCCACGATCATGGCCAGGCCGACCCAGTTGTCCCCGGCCAGCAGCAGATCGCCCTCGCTGGTCCGGACGGCGGCCACCGCCATCAGCGCGAACCACGGCACCGCGGGCAGCGCCACCGCCCACCGGCGGCCGACCGCCTCGTGCGCGAACCAGCTCAGCGCGATGTTGGCGCCGACGGCGAGCAGCGCCGACACGCCGATCAACTGCCCGCCGACCCGGACCGTGGAGAGCAACAGCTCCAGCACCCCGGTCAGCACCCCGGCCACGACCACGATGATCGCGCCGGCCAGCCGCAGGCCCAGGTCCAGCAGTCGCGGCGGTGGCCCCGCCGGGGGCGGGGCGTCCTGGCTTTCCACGACCGGCATCGGCGCGGCGGGCAGGGTCACCGGGAACCGGCCGCCGCGACCGGGCGCCGGTCGGAGGCGGTCTCGTCGGACAGGCCGGCGAAGAGGTCGTCCTCCCAGCCGTACGGGCCGGCGCCCGGGCCCTTCTCGCCGACCGCGAGCGTGTAGAACTCCACGCCCATGAACTCGCCGCCGAAGTTGCCGGCGATCGAGTAGAGCCAGGAGCTGGCCGGGATCTGCGTGGCGTGCGCCCGCATCGCGGCCTCCTTGGCGGTGTGCTGGTCCGTCGCGTCGATCCGGGCGGCGATCTGGGCGTCCGGGGTGCCGAAGGGCAGGTCGGCGATGTCCCGGATGCCGGCGAACGGGTTGTCCGAGGACTCGGCGAAGTGCGTCATGCCGGCCTCCAGCACGCTGATCGGCATGGCCGTCCAGTAGACCTTGGCCGGGGCGCAGCCCTCGGCGGCGGCCAGCTCGACGGCGCGCATCGCCACACGGTGCGCCTGGATGTGGTCGGGGTGACCGTAGAAGCCGTTCGGGTCGTACGTGATCAGCACCTGCGGGCGTACCTCCCGAAGGATCTCCACCAGGTGCCCGGCGGCCTCGTCGAGGTCGGCCTGCCAGAAGGCGCGGGGGTGGTCGTTGGTCGCGAGCCCCATCATGCCGGAGTCGCGGTAACGGCCGGCGCCGCCGAGGAAGCGGTGGTCGGTGACGCCGAGCGCCGCGCAGGCCTCGGCCAGCTCGGCGATCCGGTACCCGCCGAGCTGGTCGGCCTCGGCGGCGGCGAGCTGGGCCAGCGCCGGGACGTGGATCTCGCCCTCCTCGCCGAGGGTGCAGGTCACGAGCGTGACGTGCGCGCCGGTGGCGGCGTAGTGGGCCATCGTCGAGCCGGTGCCGATCGACTCGTCGTCGGGGTGCGCGTGGACCAGCAGCAGGCGGCGGTCGGGCAGCATCGTCACGACGGTCACTCTAACCGGCGGTTCCGCCCGGCGGCTGCCGACGCGTCCGCCCAGGTCGGCCACATCACGCCCGGCACGGCTCTACGATTTGGCCTGTGGACTTTCCGGAGCTGGCCGCCCGCACCCGCCGGTTCAGCCACGGCGCGCCGCGTGCTGTCTCCGTGTCCGAGGACGGCTCCCGAGTGATCTTCCTGCGCTCCGCCGGCCCGGAGGATCCGGCGGACGCGCTCTGGCTGCTGGACGTGGCCACCGCCGAGGAGCGGCTGGTCGCCGACCCGGCCACCCTGCTGGCCGACGGCGGCGACGCCAGCGCGCTGTCCCCGGGCGAGCGCGCGCTGCGGGAGCGGCTGCGGCTCAGCGCCGCCGGCATCGGCTCGTACGCGCTGGACGCCGCCGGCCGCGTGGCGGTGTTCGCGCTGGCCGGCCGGCTGTTCCGGGCCGATCTGGTGCACGGCGACGTGGTGGAGGTGGCCGCCGTCGGCCCGGTGCTGGACCCCCGGCCGGACCCGACCGGGCAGCGGCTGGCGTACGTGACGGACGCTGCCGAGGGCGTGCGCCGGGGCGAGCTGCGGGTGGTCGACGCCGACGGCACCGACACCCTGTTGGCCGGCGAGGACGCCGGGGTGAGCTGGGGGTTGGCCGAGCACATCGCGGCCGAGGAGTTCGGGCGGTTCCGCGGCTTCTGGTGGGCCCCGGACGGCGGGTCGATACTGGCCGCCCGGGTCGACGAGTCCCGGCTGGACCGCTGGCACCTGCACGACCCGGCCGAGCCGGCGAGCCCGCCGACCGCCGTCGCGTACCCCCGGGCGGGTGGGCCGAACGCGGAGGTCAGCCTGCACCTGCTGGACCTGGACGACGGCTGGGTCGACGTGCACTGGGACCGGGAGACCTACCCGTACCTGACCGGGGTCAGCTGGGCCGAGGGCAGCCCGCTGATCACCGTGCTGCGCCGCTCGCAGCAGCACGGGCTGGTGCTGGCGGTGGACCCGCGGACCGGTGAGACGCAGGTGCACGCCGAGCTGGCCGATCCGCGCTGGGTCGAGCCGATCGCCGGCACCCCGGCGCACCTGCCGGACGGCCGGGTGCTCGTCGGCGGCGAGCTGGCGCACGACGGGTACGACGCGCGGTGCCTGTTCGCCGACGGCACCCTGCTCACGCCGCCGTCGCTGTACGTGCGGCGGGTGGTGGGGCGGCTGCCCACCGGCACCGGCCCGGCCGACCTGCTGGTCGAGGCGAGCGACGGCGAGCCGAGCGAGCGGCACCTGTTCCGGGTCCGCACCACCATCGGTGGCGGGGTGGACGCCCGCCGTCTTACCACCGACTCCGGCTGGCACACCGCCGCCGTCGGCGGGGACGTGCTGGCGGTCGGGATGGCGTCGCTGGACCACGCCGGGGTGCGGTGGACGATCCGCCGCGGCGACCAGGAGCTGGCCCAGCTGTGGTCGTTGGCCGCCATCCCCCCGTACTCGCCACTGCCGCTGCTGGAACGCGTGACGGACCGGCGGCTCCCGGCGGCGGTGCTCTACCCCGACAACCATGTGACGGGCCGGCGGCTGCCGGTGCTGCTGGACATCTACGGCGGTCCGGGGCACCAGGAGGTGGTGGCCGCGCGGGCGGCCTGGCTGGAGCGGCAGTGGTGGGCCGACGCCGGGTTCGCGGTGGTCACCATCGACAACCGGGGTACGCCGGGCGTGGCGCCGTCGTTCGAGAAGGCGATCCACCGCCGGGTTGCCGACGTGATCCTGGCCGACCAGGTGGACGCGCTGACCGCGCTCGCCGGCAAGCACCCCGACCTGGACCTGAGCCGGGTGGGGGTGCGCGGCTGGTCGTTCGGGGGGTGGCTGGCCGGGCTGGCGGTGCTGCGCCACCCCGAGCTGTTCCGGTGCGGGATCGCGGGCGCCCCGGTCACCGACTGGGCGCTCTACGACACCGCGTACACCGAGCGCTACCTGGGGCTGCCCGAGGACGGGACGGACGTGTACGCGCACCACTCGCTGGTGGAGATGGCCGCGGAGCCGGTCACGGCCCCGGACCAGGCCCGACCGCTGCTGCTGGTGCACGGTCTGGCCGACGACAACGTGGTGGCGGCGCACACGCTCCGGCTCTCGGCGGCGTTGCTGCGCACCGGCCGGCCGCACGCCGTGCTGCCGCTGACCGGCGCCACGCACATGGCCGCGAACGGCACGGCCGAGCGCCTGCTCCCGCTGGAACTGGACTTCCTCCGCACCCACCTGCTGTGATCCCCGGCTACGCCGGGCCCGTGAATCTTGGACACTTTCCGTCAGCGCGGAACGGAAACTGTCCAAGATCTCCTGTTCGCGTCACCCGCGATTGTTCGCCTGGCGGAGCATCGCATCCTGTTCGGCGTCCGGCATGAGCTCCCGGACCTCCTGCGCACAGCGGCAAGCGACGGCGATCTTGGCAGCCCACGCCAGCGCCTCCTCGCGGGTGCCCACGTCGATGATCGAGAACCCGCCGATGACCTCCTTGGTCTCCGGGTAAGGCCCGTCGGCGACCGTCCCGTCCGTGGCCACGACGCTCGCCCGCTGGCGTTCGATACCAGCGCCGAAGACCCACACGCCGGCGGCATGGGCATCCTGGACCACCGCGTGCGAGGCCTTGCCCACGTCAGCCCAATCCCCGTCGGGGATGTGGTCCATCGCGCCATCACTGAAGGAGATCAAGTACCGGGTCATCCCATAGCTCCCTGGTCCGGGGCGGCCTCCCACAACCGCCTCTCCGCTTTCTACACCTTCACCTCGGCCCAGACATCGATCAACGCTGTTCGACGCCGTCATCGACCTGGCGGTGATCGGCTCCTCGCTGCTGGACCTCATTCAGGACGGCGGCGGCTACGTGGCCGCGTCACCCCCGCTTCGCCCGGAGCCGGTGCGGGGAATCCGGACCTTGGCGCTGGAGGTGCTACCGGACGGATCGCGGCTGGGCGAACTGGTCAAACTCGTCACCAGCGGCGACATCCCGCTCCGGGTCGCCGACGTGTACCCCTTCGCCGACGCGGCGACCGCCCACGAGCGGCTGGCCCAAGGCGGCGTCCGCGGCGGCGTGGTGATCGTCCCCTGATCCGCAGCGGAACCTCGGCTGTCGCGCTCCACCGCGAGCATGCCGCTCGCGCCACGGGCTTGTATCTCAAACCGCTTGAGATCGCATAGTGGGCGTCGTGGACAGAAACGAGCTGTACGCGATCGGGGATGTCGCCCGGCGGACCGGCCTGAGCGCCAGCGCCGTCCGGTACTACGCGGACGTCGGTGTCGTCACGCCGGCCGCCAGCACCCCGGCCGGTCACCGCACACGAGGCGCACCCCCGCGCGGGAACTCGGGCAAGGTATGGCCGGCATACCGGGCCGCAGATGCTCGGCCCGCGCCAGTGACCTGCCCAGCAGGAACGGCAAGGGTCCCCTCCCGACGACGCTGTCGGGAGGGGACCCTGCCTGCCTGCGATGTGACTTACGGCTTGACGTGCGCGTTCACGAACGACGGGTAGCCGAAGACGCTGGAGATGAAGACGCCGCCGGCCTTGGATCCGTGCACGTTGTAGGCCACGTCGACGAAGAGCGGCACCACCGGGGCGTGCTCCTTCATGATTCGCGCGTCGAGCTTGGCCCACTCCGGGCCCTGGTCGGCCGGGGGCAGCGCCAGGACGCGGTCCATCTCGGCGTTGATCGCCGGGTCGTTGAAGTAGGACTGGTTGCTGTTGCCCTCGGCCTTGATGGTGCGGCCGTCGTAGAGCACCGGCAGGATCGAGGCGCCGCTCGGCCAGTCCGCCGCCCAGTTACCGATGTACAGGTCCCAGGGGTTGTCCTTCTTCTTGATCTCGTCGAGCTTGGCGTCGTCCGAGATGTTCCGCAGCGTGATCTTGAAGCCGGCCCGCTCCAGGTTGGCCTTGAGCTGGGCACCCATCTGCTGCTCGGTCGTGTTGTCGGCGACACCGAGGACAAGCTCCGGCGTCTGCCCACCGAGCAGCTCCTTGACCTTGGCGACGTCGCCGTTGGTGCCCGCCGGGTACGCCTCGTACGCCTTGTAGCCGATGGTGGCCGGCGGCATGAGCGTGGTCAGCGGGGCGGCGACGGTCTGCCCGCCGAGCGCCTTGATCAGGCCCTCCCGGTCGATGGCGTAGTTGAGCGCCTGCCGGATCTTGAGGTCCTTGACCCGCTGGTTGTTGATGACGAGCTGGTTGGCGCTCGGGGTCGGCGAGAGGATGCTCCGCGACTTCAGCGAGGCGTCCCCGGCCACCTTGGCGACCAGCGAGGCCGGCACGAAGTTGAAGGCGAGCGCGCTCTGGTCGGCGCCGTTGTCGGCGATCACCCGGTTGTTGGCGGCGTCCGCGGTCGGGCCGAAGCTCCAGACGAACTGGTCCGGGTACTGGTGTCGGACCGGGTCGGTGTTCGGGTCCCAGTTGGGGTTGCGGTCCAGGGTGATCTGCACGCCGACCTGGTTCTTGGCGACCTTGTACGGGCCGGACGAGAACGGCTGCTTGTCCAGGTCGACGCCGGTGTCCTTGTCCGGCGGCAACGGCGCGGTGGTCGGCAGCGAGACCGCGAACGGCAGGTCACACCGCGGCTTGGCGAACTCGAAGCGCAGCGTCTTGGCGTCCGGGGTGGTCAGGCCGGGCGGCAGCGACGTCTTGTTCTTCTTGAAGTCCCACTTGGTGTCGAACTGCGGGCTGTCGGCCAGCCACTCCTGGATGTAGGTCGGGCCGCCGGACAGGTCCGGGTCGAAGGAGCGGGCGATGCCGTACGCGATCTCCTTGGAGGTGATCGGCCGGCCGTCCTCGAACTTCACCCCGTCCTTGACAGTGAATTCCCAGACCTTGCAGTCGTTGTTGACGTTCTTGCCCGGCGTCTCGGCCAGGTCACCGACGAGGACGAGGCCACCCTTGCCGTCGTCCTTCCAGGTGGTCAGGTAGCGGGCGAAGAGCGGGTTGGTCATCAGGCCGGCGAACGAGTACGTCCGCTGCGGGTCCAGGTGGGAGATCGGCGACTCCCGGATGATGGTGAAGGTGCCACCCTTCGCAGCGCCGCTCACCTCGGCCGCCGGCCCCTGGGAGTCCTTGGGGTCGGTCGCGATGACCCCGGTCTGCTGCCGTTCGGTGTCGACCGTGGTGCCCTCGCCCGTGTTCTCCGAGCACGCACCCAATGCCACAACCAGAGCGATCGCGCCGCCTGCGGCAACCGCCACGCGTGGTCGCATGAAGTACCTCCTTCACCCATGTGCCGTGCGATTTCGTCGGGGCGAGAACCGCCGACGTCCCGAGGATCGTAAGGAAGAAAACCTACGAGTTGTGTAACAGTTGTCGATAAATTTCGCCATCGGTGGGCGTCCGGACACCCGGTGGCTCAGCGCAGCCGGACCCGCGGGTCGATGGCCGCGTAGAGCAGGTCCACCAGCACGTTCGCCATCACCACGAAGACGGCCGCGATCAGCACGGTGGCCATGATGGTGGGCAGGTCGCCGGAGCGCACCGCGTCCACCGCCGTACGCCCCAGCCCCTGGATACCGAACGTGGTCTCGGTGATCACCGTGCCGCCCAACGCCCCACCGACGTCCAGGCCGGCGATCGTCACCACCGGCGTGATCGCCGCGCGCAGCGCGTGCCGCCCGTACACCGTGGGTTTGGCCAGGCCCTTGGCCCGCGCGGTGCGGACGAAGTCCTCCGACAGCGTCTCCAGCATCTGCGCCCGGGACAGCCGGGCGTAGATGGCCGAGAAGAGGAAGGCCAACGCGACCCAGGCCAGCACCAGACCACTGGCCCACTTCGCCGGATTGTCGAAGATCGAGGTGTAGCTGGGCACCGGCAGCAACCGCAGGTTGTAGACGAACACCAGCAGCAGCACCGCGCCCACGAAGTAGAGCTGCAACGAGGCGCCGGTCAGGGAGAAGCCGATCGCCATCCGGTCCAGCCAGGTGCCCCGGCGCAGCGCCGAGACCATGCCCAAGCCCACCCCGAGCAGCAGCCAGAGGATGGCCGCCGGGATCACGATGCTCAACGTCACCGGCAGCACCCGGGCGATGGTGTCCGACACCGCCTCGTTGGTGACGTACGACCAGCCCAGGCAGGGCGCGTCGCACCGGCCACCCTGGGCGCTGCCCAGGTCGCGCCCGGTCACGATGCCCTTCATGTAGCCGGCGTACTGGCTGACGAGCGGGTCGTTCAGGCCCAGGTCGTCGCGCACCCGCTCCAGCCGCTCCGGGTTGCAGTTCTTCGGGCACATGCCGGTGACGGGGTCGCGCGGTAGGGCGAAGAACATCAGGAAGGTCAGCACGCTCACCGCGAAGAGCGTCAGCGTGGCCGAGAAGAGCCGCTTGATCAGGAATCGCGACACCAGTGCCACCTTTCGTTCGCGACTGCGGGGCTCCGCTTCGCTGCACTCCTCGCGCTCACCATGGAGACCACCCCTACCGGGACGACTTCGGGTCGAGCGCGTCACGCAACGCGTCGCCGAAGAGGTTGAAGGCGAACACCAGCGCGAAGATCGTGATGCCCGGGAAGAACACGTACGCCGGGTCGGTCTGGAGGAAGTCCAGACTGCGGTAGATCATCCGGCCGAAGCTCGGCGTCTCGTCGCTGAGGCCGACGCCGATGAACGAGAGCGCGGCCTCGCTGGTGATGAACTGCGGCACCGCCAGCGAGAACGAGACCAAAATCGGCGCCCAGATGTTCGGCAGCAACTGCCGGAACAGCATGTGCCCCAGCCCGGCGCCGCTGGCCTTCGCCGCCTCCACGAACTCCCGCTCCCGCAGCGCGATCACCTGCCCACGTACCAGTCGGGCGGTGCTGGTCCAGCCGAAGATGGCGAAGACGGCGATCAGCACGCCGACCCCGAAGGCCGACGACACCTGCCCCCGCTCGCCGTAGAAGCGCAGCGTCAGGGTGGGCGTGAGCGCCAGCGCGATGATCAGGAACGGCATGGCCAGAGTCAGGTCGGTGATCCAGTTGATGACCGCGTCGAGCCAGCCGCCCAGGTAGCCGGCGAGCGCGCCGAGCACGATGCCGATCGTCGCGGTGATCAGGGCCGCCGCGAACGCGATGAACAGCGAGGTCCGCAGCCCGTAGATCAGGCGGATGAAGATGTCCCGGCCCAACCCCGGCTCCAGGCCGAACCAGTGGTCCCCGGTGACGCCCCCGGCGTAGCCCAGCGGCATGCCGAAGCCGTCCAGCAGCTTCTGGAACTGCTCACGCGGGCCCACGCCGTAGGCCATCTCGATCAGCGGAGCGGCCAGCCCCAGCAGCAGGAAGAAGACCAGCAGGGCGCCGCTGACCATGGCCGTCCGGTCGCGGCGCAACCGCAGCCAGGCGAGCTGACCGGGCGAACGGCCGACAACGCCCTTCACCCCGGGCCCGCCCGAGCCCGTGCCGGACTCGATCTCCGCCAGCGCCACACCCTCCACGGGCGACAGACTCACCGCGACACCTCCTCGACGATCGCCTCGGTCGCCCCGGCCACTTCGGGGAAGTGACACGCGGTGGCCTGGTCGCCGCCGTCGCGTGGGACGAGCGCCGGCTCCTCGGTGGCGCAGATGTCCCGCGCCTTCCAGCACCGGGTGCGGAACCGGCAACCCGACGGCGGGTCGAGCGGGGTGGGCACGTCGCCCGACAGCCGGATCCGGCCCGCCGGGCCGAGCCGGGTGACGTCCGGGATCGCCGAGAGCAACGCCCGGGTGTACGGGTGCTGCGGGCGCTCGTAGATGTCCGCCCGGTCACCGATCTCCACGATCCGCCCCAGGTACATCACCGCTACCCGTTGGCAGAAGTGCCGCACCACGGCCAGGTCGTGGGCGATGAACACGAACGCCAGGCCGAGGTCCCGTTGCAGGTCCCGCAGCAGGTTGACCACCTGCGCCTGGATCGACACGTCCAGCGCGGAGACCGGCTCGTCGGCGACGATCAGCTTCGGCCGCAGGGCCAGCGCGCGGGCGATGCCGATGCGCTGCCGCTGGCCGCCGGAGAACTCGTGCGGATACCGGTTGTAGTGCTCCGGGTTCAGCCCGACCAGCTCCAGCAGCTCCTGCACCCGGGCCTTGACGCCGCCCGGCGGCTTGATCCCGTTGACCTGCAACGGCATCGCCACGATCCGACCGACGGTGTGCCGGGGGTTCAGGGAGGCGTACGGGTCCTGGAAGATGATCTGGAGGTCCTGGCGCAGCGGGCGCAGCTCGCGCCGGCCGGCGTGGGTGATGTCCCGCCCGGCGAACTCGATGGTGCCGGCGGTCGGCTCCAGCAGCCGCACCAGCATCCGACCGGTGGTGGTCTTGCCGCAGCCGGATTCCCCCACCAGCCCGAGCGTCTCCCCCGGGCGCACGTCGAAGTCGAGCCCGTCCACCGCCCGCACCAGCCCGGTGGCGCGCAGCCCCTGGCGTACCGGGAAGTGCTTGGTCAGGCCGCGTACCCGCAGCAGCGGCTCGTCGGTCATCGGGCCACCCCCACGGACGCGACATCCTCGGCGTAGAACGTGGTCCGCTCTTCGGCTGTCAAATGGCAGGCGACCAGATGGCCGTCGGCGCCGGCAGGGCGCAGCTCGGGCACCTCGTTGCGGGACCGGTCACCGGGGCGGTCCGCGTACCGGCAGCGCGGGTGGAAGGCGCAGCCGGGCGGCAGGTTGATCAGGCTGGGCGGGTTGCCCCGGATCGGCAGCAGGTCCGCGTCCGCGTCGCCGTGCAGCGACGGCACGCTGGAGAGCAACCCCCAGGTGTACGGGTGCTGCGGCGAGCGGAGCACCTGCTCGACGCTGCCGTGCTCGACGGCCCGACCGCCGTACATGACCAGCACCTCGTCCGCGACCTGGCCGACCACGCCGAGATCGTGGGTGATCAGGATGATCGCGGAGTGGAACTCGGCCTGGAGGTCGGCGAGCAGGTCCAGGATCTGCGCCTGCACGGTGACGTCCAGCGCGGTGGTGGGCTCGTCGGCGATCAGCAGGGCCGGGTCGTTGACCAGCGCCATGGCGATCATCACCCGCTGACGCATGCCGCCGGAGAACTCGTGCGGGTACTGGTCGAAGCGTCGCGCCGGCTGCGGGATACCGACCCGGTCGAGCATGTCCACCGCCCGCTGGCGGGCCTCCCGCCGGCCGGCCTTCGGGTGGTGCACCCGGTACGCCTCGGCGATCTGCCGGCCCACCGTGTAGTAGGGGTGCAGCGCGGAGAGCGGGTCCTGGAAGATCATCGCCATGTCGCGGCCGCGCAGCCGGCGTACCTCCTCGTCGTGCAGGCCCACCAACTGCCGCCCGCCGACCGAGATCTCGCCGGTGATGGTGGCCCGCTTGGCGTCGTGCAGGCCGAGGATGGCGAGCGAGGTGACGCTCTTGCCCGAGCCGGACTCACCCACGATGCCCAGCGTGCGGCCCCGCTCGACGGCGAACGACACGCCGTCGACCGCGCGCACCACGCCGTCCTCGGTGTCGAACCGGACCCGCAGGTCGCTCACCCGCAGGTAGGCATCCTGGCCGGTGCGCTGCTCCGGCACGGTGGGACGGTCGTCCGGTCCCCCGGACGGCGCCGGATCCGAGCTGTCCACGGCCGCCTCCCTCAGTGACGAAGAGAACTTACAGCAAAGTCCCGAGGGTGAAAATAAGCTACAAAGTCGGCACCTGTCAGCGGGCCCGAGCGTAACGAGTCGGCATCGGCCTGAACACCCTCACCTCGCCATTCATGGCCATTCATGCTTCCCCCGCACGCCGAGTGCGACGGGGATGACGCCACCTCAGCTGCGATGGACACGTGCTTCCTGCTGGAATTCCTGGCCACCCGCTGCCCTGCACCGAGTCGGAATACCTCGCCCTCGGTGTCACGGCCTGCCGGATCGAACTCCTCGACGGCGGACTGCTCGTCGGACCTCCACCGACCGTCCGGCACCAGATGATCGCCGGTTCGCTGGCGACCGCGTTGGAACCCGGGTGCGCAGCGGCGGGCCACACCCTTCTTCCGGTGATCAACCTGCGGCTGGACGCCACGCGGATCCTCAATCCCGACCTGGTGGTGACCACCGAGCTGGACATCGCGGCGGCCTGCGTGCCAGCCAGCGCGGTCCTGCTGGTCGGCGAGATCACCGCGCCACACACCGCGGTCATCGACCGGCTGCTGAAACCGCACCTCTACGCGGCCGCCGGCATCGAGTGGTACCTGCTCGTCGAGCTGGACACCCTGACCATGCACCTCCATCAGCGGCAGGGCTCCCACTACGTGGAGCGGTCGACGACCAGGGCCGGCGAGGTGTTGGAGCTGACGGATCCGGTGCGGGCCACGATCCGCCCGGAGGACCTGCTCCCCTGACGGGCGTCGGTCGGCTGGCCTAGGGTCGGTCGCATGACCGAGTTCGACGCGGCCACCGCCGCCGTCCAGGCCGCCCTCGACGCCGGCGCCCGGTACGCCGACGCGCGCGTGATGCACCGCCGCTACGAGTCGATGACCGCCCGCAACGGCGACATCGAGGAGCTGACCCAGGACGAGAGCATCGGGCTCGGAGTTCGGGCGCTGGTCGGGGCGAGTTGGGGCTTCCACGCCGTACCCGATCTCTCCGACGCCGCCGCCCGCGACGCCGGCCGCCGCGCGGCCCGGACCGCGATGGCGAGCGCGCGGTTGCCCGGCCCGCCGGTCGACCTGGCGCCGGTCGAGGCGGTCACCGCGAGCTGGGCGTCGGGCTGCCGCATCGACCCGCTCGGGGTGCCGCTGTCGACCAAGGGCGACCTGCTGGTCGGCGCGACCCGCACGATGGCCGAGCACGGCGCCGACCTGGCCGAGGGGCTGTACCAGATCTGGGACACCGCCAAGTGGTTCGTCTCCAGCGAGGGCCACCGCATCGACCAGCGGATCCGCGAGTGCGGCGGCGGGATCTCGGCCACCTCGATCGGCGACGGCGAGACGCAGCGCCGCTCCTGGCCCAGCTACCGCGGGCAGTACGGCACCACCGGCTGGGAGCTGGTCGAGTCCCTCGACCTGGCCGCGCACGCCGCGCAGATCGCCGAGGAGTCCCGGGCGCTGCTCACCGCGCCGCCCTGCCCGGCCGGCGAGACGGATCTGATCCTCGGTGGCGAGCAGCTCGCCCTGCAGATCCACGAGTCGGTCGGGCACGCCATCGAGCTGGACCGGATCCTCGGCTGGGAGGCCGCGTTCGCCGGCACGTCCTGGCTGGACCTGGCCCAGCTCGGCTCGCTGCGCTACGGCTCCGAGCTGATGAACATCACGATCGACCCAACCATCCCGGGCGCGCTGGGCAGCTTCGGCTTCGACGACGAGGGCTCCCCGGCGGTCAAGCGGGACGCGGTCCGCGACGGACGGTGGGTGGGCGTGCTCGCGGGCCGGGACTCGGCCGCCATGGCGGGCCTCGACTACGGCGGCAGCGTACGGGCCGACGGGTGGGCGCGGCTGCCGATGGTGCGGATGACCAACGTGGGCCTGGAACCCGGCCCGCACACCCTGGACGAGATCATCGCCGCCACCGACGACGGGGTTCTGATGGACCTCAACCGGTCCTGGTCGATCGACGACAAGCGCCTCAACTTCCAGTTCGGCTGCGAGGTCGGCTGGGAGATCAAGAAGGGCCGGCGGGGGCGGATGTTGCGCAACCCCACCTACACGGGGATCGGCCCGCTCTTCTGGCGCTCGATGGACATGCTCTCCGGGGAGACGGTGCCCTGGGGCACGCCCAACTGCGGCAAGGGCCAGCCCGGCCAGACCGGGCACACCGGCCATCCGGCCGCGCCGGCCCGCTTCCGCAACGTCCGGGTGGGGGTGTCGGCATGACCGCCGGTGGGCCGACCGAACTGGAGCTGGCAGGACGGGTCGTCGAACTGGTCCGGCGCCTGGGCGGCCCGGCCGCTCAGGCCGAGGCGGTGGTGACGCGGGCCGACCTGGCGCTGACCCGGTTCGCCAACTCGGCCATCCACCAGAACGTCGCCGAGTCGACCGTCGGCGTCCGGCTGCGACTCCACGTCGACGGGCGCACCGCCGCTGGCAGCGGCAGTGTGGTCACCACCGACGGGCTGCACGCGCTGGTCGCGCGCACGCTGGCCGCGGCGCGCCTCTGCCCGCCCGACC
>NZ_QGKR01000095.1 GCF_003172955.1 Micromonospora acroterricola
TCTCCACCCGGGCGTGCCGGGGTGGCACGGCGAGCCGGAGAACGTCGGCGAGGCTGCCCGCGTACCGGTCGGCGACCGCCCGGGCCAGCCGGGCGACCTCGGGCGCCAGCACCGGCTCCGGCGAGACCACCTTCTCCAGGTACGCGAGCCGGCCGGTGTGCCCGGAGTCGTCGGCGCGGGCGAGCAGCCAGCCGTCGACGAGTTGCCCCGCGAAGCGCACCTTCACCCGGGTGCCGGGCACCGCCACGTCGTCCAGCTCGGCGGGCACCAGGTAGTCGAACGGCCGGTCGAGGTGCGCCAGCGGGACGTCCACGCAGACGCGAGCGACCGGCGACCCTTCCGCGGGTCGCCGGTCGCTACGCCTGGTGGCGGTCAGGCTCCCGCGGCCGACTTGAGGTCGGCGGCCCGGTCGGTGCTCTCCCAGGTCAGGTCCGGCAGCTCCCGGCCGAAGTGGCCGTACGCGGCGGTCTGCTGGTAGATCGGTCGGAGCAGGTTGAGGTCCCGGATGATCGCGGCCGGGCGCAGGTCGAACACCTCGGTGACCGCCTTCTCGATCGAGGCGACCGGCACGGTCTCGGTGCCGAACGTCTCGATGAACAGGCTCACCGGGTGCGCCTTGCCGATCGCGTACGCGACCTGCGCCTCGCACCGCTCGGCCAGGCCGGCGGCGACCACGTTCTTGGCCACCCAGCGCATCGCGTACGCGGCCGAGCGGTCCACCTTGGACGGGTCCTTGCCGGAGAACGCGCCGCCGCCGTGCCGGGCGTACCCGCCGTAGGTGTCGACGATGATCTTGCGGCCGGTCAGCCCGGCGTCACCCATCGGGCCGCCGATCTCGAACCGGCCGGTGGGGTTGACCAGCAGCCGGTAGCCCTCGGTGTCCAGACCGAGGCTCTCCAGCTCCGGTGCGATGACGTGGTCACGCACGTCCGGCGTGAGCAGCGATTCCAGCGAGATGTCCGCGGCGTGCTGGCTGGACACGACGACGGTGTTCAGCCGGACCGGGCGCAGCCCCTCGTACTCGATGGTGACCTGGGTCTTGCCGTCGGGCCGCAGGTACGGGATGGTCCCGTCCTTGCGGACCGCGGCGAGCCGGCGGGCCAGCCGGTGTGCGAGCGCGATCGGCAGTGGCATCAGCTCGGGCGTCTCCGAGCAGGCGAACCCGAACATCATGCCCTGGTCGCCGGCGCCCTGGGCGTCCAGCGCGCTCTCCGAGGCCCCGGTGCGCAGCTCGAAGGCGTTGTCCACGCCCTGCGCGATGTCCTCGGACTGGGCGCCGATGGAGACGCTGACGCCACAGGAGGCGCCGTCGAAGCCCTTCTTCGACGAGTCGTAGCCGATGTCGAGGATGGTCCGGCGGACGATCGTCGGGATGTCGGCGTACGCCTTGGTGGTCACCTCGCCAGCGATGTGCACCTGGCCGGTGGTGATCATGGTCTCGACCGCTACCCGGCTGTGGGGATCCTCGGCGAGCAACGCGTCGAGGATGCCATCACTGATCTGGTCGGCGATCTTGTCCGGGTGGCCTTCCGTGACCGATTCGGACGTGAAGAGGCGGCGTGTCACGGCACTCCTAAGCGTGTGAAGTCGTTCCGCGGCAGTCTAGTCACCACTGCGGCAGGTGTCCGGATCGGTCGCGCATCGTTCCACCCGTCAGGAGCGGGCGGCCAACCGCGCCACGACGAGATCCCAGACGGCGTCGGCCACACCCTCCTTGACCTGCTCCGGCAGCCGGCTGACCGAGCCGTCCGCGCCGATGACCGTCACCGTGTTGGTGTCGGCGCCGAAGACCTTGTCCGCGCCGACCTCGTTGACCACGATCAGGTCGGCCCGCTTCCGGACGAGTTTCGCCCGGCCGTTGGCCTCGGCGTCGCCGGTCTCGGCGGCGAACACCACCAGCACCTGCTCCGGTCGTTTGCGCTGGCCGAGCTCCGCCGCGATGTCCGGGTTCGTGACGAGCTCGATGGTGGGCGCGACACCGTCGTCCGACTTCTTGATTTTGCCAGGCGCGTACGCCGCCGGCCGGAAATCCGCCGGAGCCGCCGCCATCACCACCGCGTCGGCCTCGACGGAGGCTTTCAGCGTCGCCTCCCGCAGCTCGGCGGTGGTGCCCACGCGGACCAGGTCGACACCGGCGGGGTCGGCGAGGGAGACGTTGGCCGCGATCAGGGTGACGCGGGCGCCCCGGGCGACGGCCGCGCGGGCGAACGCGTAGCCCTGTTTGCCGGAGGAGCGGTTGCCGAGGTAGCGGACCGGGTCCAGCGGCTCGCGGGTGCCACCCGCGGTGACCACCACCCGGCGGCCCGCCAGGTCGGCGGGGGTGGACCCGCCCCGGGCCAGGACGCGACGGGCGACCGCGAAGATCTCCGCCGGGTCGGGCAGCCGGCCCTTGCCGGTGTCGACACCGGTGAGTCGGCCGACGGCCGGCTCGATGACCCGGACGCCCCGGGCGCGCAACGTGGCGACGTTGGCCACGGTGGCCGGGTGTTCCCACATCTCGGTGTGCATGGCGGGAGCCAGCACGACGGGGCAGCGCGCGGTCAGGAGCGTGTTGGTCAGCAGGTCGTCGGCGAGCCCGTGGGCGGCCTTGGCGAGCAGGTCGGCGGTGGCCGGCGCGACCACCACAAGGTCGGCCTGCTGGCCGAGCCGGACGTGTGGCACCTCGTGCACGTCGGCCCAGACGTCGTCGGCGACCGGCTGACCGGAGAGCGCTGCCCAGGTCGGCGCCCCGACGAAACGGAGCGCCGACGCGGTCGGCACGACGCGAACGCGGTGACCCGATTCGGTGAAGAGTCGCAGCAGCTCGCAGGCCTTGTAGGCGGCGATGCCGCCGCCGACCCCGAGGACGATCCCGGCGGACATCGACGTGCGGGGGCTTACGGCTGGTCGGTCGGCTCGGCGGTGAGCAGGCCCGAGTTGATCTCGCGCATGGCGATGGAGAGGGGCTTCTCCTGGGGGGTGGTCTCGACGAGCGGGCCGACGTACTCCAGCAGGCCCTCGCCGAGCTGGCTGTAGTAGGCGTTGACCTGGCGCGCGCGCTTGGCGGCGAAGATGACCAGCGCGTACTTCGACGTCGTCTTCTCGAGGAGCTCGTCGATCGGCGGGTTGGTGATGCCTTCGGGGTTGGCGATGGATCCCACGAATTAACCTCTGCGTCTTTCGAGCCGCGCGGACGCGGTGCTGAGTCTCAACGGCGGCCGGCCGTCAGCCGCGCACGCGCGACCAGGCCGGATCCGGATAAGAAGAACCGAGTAAGCCTACCAGCTCGTCGGCCACCCGATCGGCGCGGTCGTGGGTGAGCGTGTGCTCGAAGGTCGCCGCCACGGCGGCGTCGGGTCGGCGCCCGGGTGGGATCAGCAGCACCAGCCGGGCGTCGGGCAGTCGCGCCCGGACGGCCTGGGCGCCGCTCACGTCGAGCGGGAGCAGCACCGGCCGGCCGGCGTCGAGCCGGGTGCGCAGCGGCGGGTACGGGGTGCCCCGGCGGTACGGGCCGGCGCGGGACCACTCCAGCAGCTCGCCGGCGGCCAACCGGCGGTCGAACTCGGCGGGAGCGAGGAAGACCCGGTCCTCCCCGTCGACCTCCCGCTCCCGGCGCGGCCGGGTGGTCGCCGGCACCGGGATCCACACGGACGGAGAACGCGCCCGGACAAGCTCGACGACACTCTCCCTGCCGGAACCCGAAGGTCCAGCCAGGACAGTGAGCCGAGCCGCCGGGCGCGCCTCGTCATCCGTGCTCACTGCTTGTTTCTACACGCTGCCAGGTTCAGTTGGCGGCGAACTCTCCAAGCAGTGCCTTGCGCTGCTGCTCGCCGAGGCCGCGCAGTCGACGGCTGTCGGCGATCTTGAGCTTCTCCATGATCTGGGTGGCCCGGATCTTGCCGATGCCCGGCATCGCCTGCAGGACGGCCGAAACCTTGAGCTTACCCACGACGTCGTCGCTCTCGGCGCGCTCGAGGACGGCACCAAGAGTGGTCTTGCCCTGCTTGAGCTGCTCCTTCAGCTCGGCACGGGCCTTGCGGATCTCCGCGGCCTTCTCGAGCGCGGCAGCGCGCTGTTCGGGGGTCAGTGACGGGAGCGGCACCAGTTCTCCTCAGGTCCCTATCGCGGCGGGCGGGGCGCACCGCCGCATCTGTGAAACGTGGTGTCGCTGTGAACCAAGGGGTCCGTGGTTCCCAGCGCGGGGAAAACTAGCGGTCAGCGGAGCTTTCGGCAACGTGGGCGCGCCATGATCACCGCAAAGTGACCGAGCCGTCAGTCAGTCACCGGGCAGCCAGAACGCCCCGGCACTCACCCAGCACCCGGTCCACCGCGGCACGCAGGGCGGCGACGTCGGGGCCCGCGGAGAGCACCTCCCGGGAGTACGACGGCAGCACCGCGGCGAGGCTCGAACCGAAGACGGTCCGCAGATCGGCGGCGCCGGCACCCTGTGCGCCGAGCCCCGGGGCGAGCAGCGGGCCACCCACACCGGAGAGGTCGTGACCGGTGTCACCGATGGTCGCGCCGACCACCAGCCCGAAGCTACCGAGAGGGCTCGCACCCCTGTTGAGCTGGGAAATCTCGTCGATCACGGTCTGCGCCACGGTGCGGCCGTCGGCCGTGCGGGCCCGCTGCACGGCGGCTCCCTCGGGGTTCGAGGTGAGGGCCAGCACGAAGACGCCACCGCCGTGCTCGGCGGCCAGCTCGAACATCGGCGCCAGCGAACCTACTCCCAGGTAGGGGCTCGCGGTGACCGCGTCGACATACAGCGGGCTGGATGGATCAAGGTACGCGGAGGCGTACGCGCTGACCGTCGAGCCGATGTCGCCACGCTTTACGTCCAGCAGAACGAGCGAACCGGCTTCCCGTAACTGTCGGATAGTTGACTCAAGAATCGCCACTCCGCGGGACCCGAAACGCTCGAAAAAGGCCGACTGAGGCTTGACCACCGCAACCCGGTCACCGAGGGCTTCCACGGCGGTCCGGGTGAACCGGTCGAGCCCCTGGACGTCGTCGGCGAGGCCCCAGCGAGCCAGCAGACCGGGATGCGGGTCGATGCCCACACAGAGCGGCCCTCGCTCGGTGACGGCCCGGTGCAGTCGGGTGCCGAAGCTCTCCATCCGGTACTTCCCCTCTCTCGTCGCGGCGGCAACCCCGCCACGGGTACCTCTGAAAACCGGTGATCGGGCCGGCTCAGCCGGCCGCCACCGCCGCCGCCACGCCGGAGGCGATCCGGGCCAGGTCGGCGTCGTCGGTGACGTACGGCGGCATCGTGTAGACCAGGTCGCGGAACGGCCGCAGCCACACCCCCCGGTCGGCCGCCGCGGCGGTGGCCACGCCCAGGTCGACCTCGTGGTCGAGCTGGACCACCCCGATCGCCCCGAGCACCCGCACGTCGGTCACGCCCGGCGCGCCGCGCAGCGGTTCCAGCCCGGCCCGCAGGCCGGCGCCGACCCGGGCCACCTGCGCCGCCCAGTCCCCGGCCCGCAGCAGCTCGATGGAGGCGTTGGCGACCGCACAGGCCAGCGGGTTGCCCATGAACGTCGGACCGTGCGCCAGCACGCCGCCGGCGGAGAGGCCCTGGGCGACGCGTGGGGTGCACAGCGTCGCCGCCAGGGTCAGGTAGCCGCCGGTGAGCGCCTTGCCCACGCACATCACGTCCGGGGTCACGCCGGCGTGCTCGGCGGCGAACATCGTGCCGGTACGTCCGAAGCCGGTCGCGATCTCGTCGAAGATCAGCAGGATCCCGTGCGCCCGGGTCACCTCGCGCAGCACCCGCAGGTAGCCCGGATGGTGGAAGCGCATCCCGCCGGCGCCCTGCACCACCGGCTCGACGATCACGGCGGCCAGCTCGTCGGCGTGCCGCTCGACCGCGTCCACCAACGCCGCCACGTACGCCTCGTCGGGCGGATCGGCGAAACCGCCCGGCGGGACCGGGGCGAAGACCTGCCGGGGCAGCACGTCGCCCCAGAGGTGGTGCATCCCGCCCTCGGGATCGCAGACGCTCATCGGGTGGAACGTGTCGCCGTGGTACCCGCCCCGCCAGGTGGCCAGCCGGCGACGCTGCGGCCGGCCGACGGCCCGCTGGTACTGCAGGCACATCTTCACCGCCACCTCGACGCTGACCGAGCCGGAGTCGGCCAGGAAGACGTGCTCCAGACCGGCCGGGGCCAGCTCGACCAGCGTCCGGGCGAGCCGCACGGCGGGCTCGTGGGTGAGCCCGCCGAACATCACGTGGCTCATCCGAGAGAGCTGGTCGGTCACCGCCGCGTCCAACACCGGGTGCCGGTAGCCGTGGATCGCCGCCCACCAGGACGACATCCCGTCCACCAGCTCCCGGCCGTCGGCCAGCCGCAGGCGTACCCCCTGGGCGCTCTCCACGACGTACGGCGGGTTCGCCGGCGGCAACGCGGCGTACGGATGCCAGACGTGCGCCCGATCCGCGCTCAGAATCTCCTCAGGCGTCACGGGCACTCCTTCCGGGCGTTCGCGGGTAGGGCAACGGGCACGGCGACGGACACCCGCCGGCCGCCTTTGCTCTGCTTCAACGGACGCACCACGTGACGTCCGGTTGTCGGACGGCGGCCGTTGCGTGGGGTGAAGCAGAGCAGAGGAACGGGGTGGGCACCTGGCGGGACCGCCGGACCGGCACCATGATCGGCACCTGAGCGGACAGCCGTACCGACGCCGACCTGGGCGCCGATCCGGGGCACCGGACCGGTCACCGTCCGGCGACCGCGGCCGGGGCCGGCCCCGTCGCGCGGGCCGTGGCCCGGACCAGGGCGGGGCCCCGGTAGATGAAGCCGGTGTAGAGCTGCACCAGGGCGGCGCCCGCGTCGAACATCCGTGCCGCGTCGTCCGGGTCGAGCACTCCCCCGACCCCGATGATCGGCAGGCGGCCGCCGGTCTCCCGGTGCACGAAGGCGACCACGTCCCTCGCCCGGCCGGTCAACGGCCGTCCGGAGAGGCCGCCGGCCTCCGCGCCGCGCGCGACGTCCACCGCCGCGAGCCCGGTGCGGGCCAGCGTGGTGTTGGTGGCGATGACGCCGGCCGCGCCCCGGGCCAGGCAGACCTCCAGCAGCTCGGCGATCGCCGCCTCGGTCAGGTCAGGGGCGATCTTGACCAGCACCGGCTTCTCCCCCACCAGCGCGCCGAGCAGCGCGTCCAGGTGTGCCCGGTCCTGCAACGAGCGCAGCCCGGGGGTGTTGGGCGAGGAGACGTTCACCGCGAAGTAGTCGCCGTGCCCGCGCAGCGCCCGGTACGAGGCGAGGTAGTCCTCGACCGCCTCGTCGAGCGGCGTCACCTTGGACTTGCCCAGCGAGATGCCCAGCGGTACGCCGATCGGGCGCGGCAGCGCGGCCAGGCGGGCGGCCAGCGCCGCGGCGCCGGCGTTGTTGAAGCCCATCCGGTTGATCACCGCCTCGCTGGCCGGCAGCCGGAACAGCCGCGGCCGGGGGTTGCCCGGCTGGGCGTGCGCGGTGACCGTGCCGACCTCGACGAAGCCGAAGCCGAGCGCCGGCCAGGCGGGCAGCGCCGCCCCGTCCTTGTCCATCCCGGCGGCCAGCCCCACCGGGTTGGGGAACCGCACGCCGAACACCGTGCGCGGCGCCTGGACCGCGTACCGGGCCCGCAGCGCCGCCAGCGCGGCCGGGCGCCGGGACAGCGCGCCCAACCGCCGCAGGGTCCACTCGTGCGCCCTCTCCGCGTCCCCGCCCCCGATCCGGAACAGCCAGGGCCGCGCCACCCGCTCGAACAGGGTCACTGGGCGGCCCGGAGAGTGGCGTGCAGGTCCTGGAGTGGACGGACCTGCATGTCGCCACGGATTCGCGCCTCGATGCCCATCACGGCCGCGGCGGCGCCGGGGACCGTGGTGATGCAGGGGATGTCCGCGGTGACCGCGGCGCTGCGGATCTCGTAGCCGTCCGAGCGGGCGCTGGCGCCCGAGCCCTGCGGTGTGTTGATCACCAGCGCCACGGCGCCGCCGAGGATCAGCGACACCGCGTCGTCCCCCTCGCCGGCCTGGTAGTGCTTGCGGATCTGCTCGCAGGCGATGCCGTGCCGGCGCAGCACCTCGGCGGTGCCGGTCGTCGCCACGATCTCGAAGCCCAGATCGGCCAGCCGCTTGATCGGGAAGATCATGCCGCGCTTGTCCCGGTTGGCCACCGAGACGAAGATCTTCCCGGCGGTCGGCAGCGAGCCGTACGCGGCGGACTGACTCTTGGCGAAGGCGTGCCCGAAGTTGGTGTCGATGCCCATCACCTCGCCGGTCGACTTCATCTCCGGCCCGAGCAGCGAGTCGATCCCCTTGCCGGAGCGGGTGCGGAAGCGCTTGAACGGCAGCACCGCCTCCTTCACGGCGATCGGCGCGTCGGCGGGCATCGTGCCGCCGTCCCCGGTCGCGGGAAGCAGGCCCTCGGCGCGCAGCTCGGCGATGCTCGCGCCCAGCGCGATCCGGGCCGCCGCCTTGGCCAGCGGCACCGCCGTCGCCTTGGAGACGAACGGGACGGTACGCGACGCGCGCGGGTTGGCCTCCAGCACGTAGAGCACGTCGTCCTTGAGCGCGTACTGCACGTTGAGCAGGCCACGGACGCCGACACCGCGGGCGATCGCCTCGGTGTAGCGGCGGACCTCGGCCAGGTGCGAGCCCGCGAGGGTGATCGGCGGCAGCGCGCAGGACGAGTCGCCGGAGTGGATGCCGGCCTCCTCGATGTGCTCCATCACCCCGCCGATGTAGACCTCGCCGTCGGCGTCGCACAGCGCGTCCACGTCGATCTCGATGGCGTCGTCCAGGAAGCGGTCCACCAGCACCGGGTGGTCCGGGGAGATGTCGGTGGCCCGGCCGATGTAGTCACGCAGCGTCGGGTCGTCGTAGACGATCTCCATGCCCCGCCCGCCCAGCACGTACGACGGTCGGACCAGCACCGGGTAGCCAATCTCGTCGGCGATCGTCTTGGCCTCGTCGTACGAGGTGGCCATGCCGTGCGCCGGCGCGCGCAGCCCGGCCCGCGCCAGCACCGCGCCGAACGCGCCGCGCTCCTCGGCCAGGTGGATCGACTCCGGGGAGGTGCCGACCACCGGCACCCCGGCGTTCTTGAGCCGCTGCGCCAGCCCCAGCGGGGTCTGCCCGCCGAGCTGAACGACCACGCCGACGACGCCCGGCCCACCGGCCGCCCGGCCGGAGGACTCCTCGGCGTGCCAGACCTCCAGCACGTCCTCGAAGGTCAGCGGCTCGAAGTAGAGCCGGTCGGCGGTGTCGTAGTCGGTGGAGACCGTCTCCGGGTTGCAGTTGATCATCACGGTCTCGTAGCCGGCCCCCCGCAACGCCTGGACGGCGTGCACGCACGAGTAGTCGAACTCGATGCCCTGCCCGATCCGGTTCGGGCCGGAGCCCAGGATCAGCACCTTCGGCCGGGCCGACGGCACGACCTCGGTCTCGGAGTCGTACGTCGAGTAGTGGTACGGCGTGGTCGCCTCGAACTCGGCCGCGCAGGTGTCCACGGTCTTGTAGACCGGGCGCACGTCGAGCCGGTGCCGCAGGGTCCGCACGCCGTCCTCGGCGGCCAACTCGGGTCGCAGCGCGGCGAGCTGCCGGTCGGACAGGCCGGCCCGCTTGGCCCGGCGCAGCAGCTCGGCGTCGAGCACCGGCTCGTCCACGATCTCGGCGCGCAGCTCGACCAGCCCGGCGATCTGGTCCAGGAACCACGGGTCGATCCCGCCGGAGGCCGCCGTGACCTCGGCGATCGACGCGCCGAGGCGCAGCGCCCGCTCGACGGTGTACAACCGGCCGTCGTGCGGGATGCGCAGCGCGGCGAGGGTGTTCTCCTTGGTCGCGTCCGCCGGGTCGGGCTGGGTCCAGAAACCCGCCTGCTTCGTCTCCATGGAACGCATGGCCTTGTTCAGCGCCTCGGTGAAGTTACGACCGAGGCTCATCGCCTCGCCCACCGACTTCATCGTGGTGGTCAGCTCCGGGTCCGCGCCCGGGAACTTCTCGAACGCGAACCGGGGGATCTTCACCACGACGTAGTCCAGGGTCGGCTCGAACGCCGCCGGGGTCTTCAACGTGATGTCGTTGGGGATCTCGTCGAGGGTGTAGCCGATGGCGAGCTTGGCCGCGATCTTGGCGATCGGGAAGCCGGTCGCCTTGGACGCCAGCGCCGAGGAGCGGGACACCCGCGGGTTCATCTCGATCACGACGATCCGGCCGTCGGCCGGGTTCACGGCGAACTGGATGTTGCAGCCGCCGGTGTCCACACCGACCTCGCGCAGCACCGCGATGCCCAGGTCACGCAGGCGCTGGTACTCCCGGTCGGTGAGCGTCATGGCCGGGGCCACGGTGACGCTGTCGCCGGTGTGCACGCCCATCGGGTCGACGTTCTCGATCGAGCAGACCACCACCACGTTGTCGTGCCGGTCGCGCATCAGCTCCAGCTCGTACTCCTTCCAGCCGAGCACGCTCTCCTCGATGAGGACCTCGTGCACGGGGCTG
This sequence comes from Micromonospora acroterricola, assembly GCF_003172955.1. Classification (GTDB taxonomy): domain Bacteria; phylum Actinomycetota; class Actinomycetes; order Mycobacteriales; family Micromonosporaceae; genus Micromonospora; species Micromonospora acroterricola. The sequence continues at coordinate 10,463 of NZ_QGKR01000095.1, forward strand.
GCGGAGAGGCCGTCGCCGGCGATGCGGGCCAGGTCCTCCGGGGTGTGCGCCATGCCGGAGCCCAGACCGCCCATGGTGAACGACGGCCGGATCACCACCGGCAGGCCCAGCTCGGCGACCGTCGCCTCGACCTCGTCCATCGTGTGGCAGACCCGGGAGCGGGGCACCAGCGCGGCCGGGTCGTCGATGCCGAGGCGGACCCCGGCCTTGGCGACGATCTCCTTGAACAGCTGGCGGTCCTCGCCCCGGTTGATCGCGTCGATGTTCGCGCCGATCAACTCCACGCCGTACTTGTCCAGCACGCCGGCCTCGTGCAGGGCGACCGCGGTGTTCAGCGCGGTCTGCCCGCCGAGGGTGGCCAGGATGGCGTCCGGGCGCTCCTTGGCGATGACCAGCTCCACGAACTCCGGGGTGATCGGCTCGACGTACGTGGCGTCGGCGAACTCCGGGTCGGTCATGATGGTCGCCGGGTTGGAGTTGACCAGGCTGACCCGGATCCCCTCGCTGCGCAGCACCCGACACGCCTGGGTGCCGGAGTAGTCGAACTCGCAGGCCTGCCCGATGACGATCGGCCCGGAGCCGATCACCAGGATGTGCTTCAGATCGGTCCGCTTGGGCATTACTTGCCGCCTTCGATCAGCTCGGCGAAACGGTCGAAGAGGTAGTCCGCGTCGTGCGGGCCGGCCGCCGCCTCCGGGTGGTACTGGACGGTGAAGGCGGGCACGTCCACGGCCCGCAGCCCCTCGACGACGTTGTCGTTGAGGCAGACGTGTGACACCCGGACGCCGCCGAAGTCGGTGTCGATCACCTGGTCGGGGACCACCGCGCCGTCACCCGCGCCGGGCACCTGGACGGCGAAGCCGTGGTTGTGGCTGGTCACCTCGACCTTGCCGGTGGCCCGGTCGAGCACCGGCTGGTTGATCCCCCGGTGGCCGTAACCCAGCTTGTAGGTGCCGAAGCCGAGCGCCCGGCCGAGGATCTGGCTGCCGAAGCAGATGCCGAACAGCGGCACCCGCCGCTGCAACGCCTCCCGCGCCAGCGCCACCGGACCGTCGGCGGTGGCCGGGTCGCCGGGGCCGGGCGACAGGAAGACCGCGTCGGCGCCGGTGGCGAGCAGGTCGTCGATGCTCGAGGAGGCCGGCAGCACGTGGGTGGTCACCCCGCGCGCGGCGAGCCGGCGCGGCACGTTGCGCTTGATGCCGAGGTCCAGCGCGGCCACCGTGAACCGGTGCTCGCCGACGGCCTCGACGACGTACGCCTCGGGCGTGGACACCTCGGCGGAGAGGCTCGCGCCGACCATCCGCGGCGCCTGGCGGACCCGGGCCAGCAGGCTCTGCGGGTCGTCGTCCACGCTGGAGATGCCCACCCGCATGGCGCCCCGCTCGCGCAGGTGCCGGGTCAGCGCCCGGGTGTCCACCCCGCTGATGCCGACCACGCCCTCGGTGGCGAGCCGGTCCTCGAGGCCGCCGGTGGCCCGCCAGTTCGAGCCGATCCGGGCCGGGTCGCGCACCACGTACCCGGCCACCCAGATCCGGCCGGACTCGTCGTCCTCGCCGTTGACGCCGGTGTTGCCGATGTGCGGGGCGGTCTGCACCACCACCTGGCGGTGGTAGGACGGGTCGGTGAGGGTCTCCTGGTAGCCGGTCATGCCGGTGGTGAAGACCGCCTCGCCGAACGTCTCCCCGACGCTGCCGTACGCCTCGCCGTGGAACGTGCGCCCGTCCTCGAGCACGAGGATCGCGGGCCTGCGCTTGGCCATTACTTGACTGCCTTTCCGTCCAGGACCGTCGGCTCGCCACGCAGGAAGGTCGCCACGATGCGACCCGGCAGCGTCATGCGGGCGTACGGGGTGTTGCGACTGCGGCTGGCCAGCTCCGCCGGCTCGATGGTGCGGCGGGCGGCCGGGTCGATCAGGGTCAGGTTGGCCGGCACACCGGGCGCCGGGTCGACGCCGTGGCCGGCCAGGCCGGCGATCCGGGCCGGGGTACGCGACATCCGCTCGGCGATCAGGTCCCACTCGGGGCCGAGCACGTCCAGCGCGATGGAGAGGGCCGTCTCCAGGCCGAGCATCCCCGGCCGGGCGTACGCCCACTCGCACTCCTTGTCCTCCACGGCGTGCGGGGCGTGGTCGGTGGCGATCACGTCGACCACCCCGTCGGCGAGCGCGGCGCGCAGCGCGGCGATGTCCGCGGCGGTGCGCAGCGGCGGGTTGACCTTGAAGACCGGGTCGTAGGCCCCGGTTGGGCTCCAGTTGGTCGCGAGCGCGGGGCTCGCAAGCTCACTCCTCCCGCTCACGACCTCGTCGGTGAGCAGCAGGTGGTGCGGCGTGACCTCGGCGGTGACCCGTACCCCGCGCGCCTTGGCCTGGCGCAGCACCTCGACGCTGCCGGCGGTGGACACGTGGCAGACGTGCAGCCGGCTGCCCACGTGCTCGGCGAGCAGCACGTCCCGGGCGATGATCGCCTCCTCGGCGACCGCCGGCCAGCCGATCAGCCCGAGGCGGGTGGACACCTCGCCCTCGTGCATCTGGGCGCCCTCGGTCAGCCGGGGCTCCTCGGCGTGCTGGGCGATGATCCCGTCGAACGCCTTGACGTACTCCAGCGCCCGGCGCATCAGCTTCGGGTCGGCGACGCAGTGCCCGTCGTCGGAGAAGATCCGCACCTGGGCCGCGGAGTCGGCCATCGCGCCCAGTTCCGCCAGGCGCTCGCCGGCCAGCCCGACGGTGACGGCGCCGATCGGCTGCACGTCGACCAGCCCGGCCTCCCGGCCGAGCCGCCAGACCTGCTCGACGACGCCGGCGGTGTCCGCCACCGGGGAGGTGTTGGCCATCGCGCAGACCGCGGTGTAGCCGCCCAGCGCCGCCGCCCGGGACCCGGACTCGACGGTCTCGGCGTCCTCCCGGCCGGGTTCGCGCAGGTGGGTGTGCAGGTCGACCAGGCCGGGCAGGGCGACCAGCCCGGTGCCGTCGACGACGGTGGCGTCCGGCGCGGACAGCCCCGGGCCGACCTCGGCGACCACGCCGTCGCGGATCAGCAGGTCGGTCGGCGCGGCGCCGACGACGCTCACGCTGGTGATCAGGTACGCGGTCACCGGTTGTTCCCTCCGAGCAGCAGGTAGAGGACGGCCATCCGCACGGAGACCCCGTTGGTGACCTGTTCGACGATGGTGGAGCGGGGAGAGTCGGCCACCTCCGGGGTGATCTCCATCCCCCGGTTCATCGGGCCGGGGTGCATGACGATCGCGTGCTCGGGCAGCCGGCGCATCCGCGGCCCGTCCAGGCCGTAGCGGCGGGCGTACTCGCGCGCGGAGGGGAAGTAGGAGTCGTTCATCCGCTCCCGCTGCACCCGCAGCATCATCACGACGTCCACGTTGGGCAGCACGGAGTCGAGGTCGTAGGAGACGTCGGTGCCGGGCGCGAGCGCCGCGGCGATGTCCACCGGGATGAGCGTGGGCGGACCGACCAGGGTGACCTTGGCGCCGAGGGTGGAGAGCAGCAGCACGTTCGAGCGGGCCACCCGGGAGTGCAGCACGTCCCCGACCACCGCGACCGACAGGCCGGCGAGCCGGCCCAGCCGGGCCCGCATGGTGTACGCGTCCAGCAACGCCTGGGTGGGGTGCTCGTGGGTGCCGTCGCCGGCGTTGATGACCGACCCGTCCACCCAGTTCGCCAGCCGGTGCGGCGCGCCGGAGGCGGGGTGCCGGACGACCACCGCGTCGGCGCCCATGGCCTGCAGGGTCAGCGCGGTGTCCTTCAGGCTCTCGCCCTTGGTGACGCTGGACCCCTTCGCGGAAAAGTTGATCACGTCGGCGCTGAGCCGCTTGGCGGCCGCCTCGAAGGAGATCCGGGTGCGGGTGGAGTCCTCGTAGAAGAGGTTCACCACGGTCCGGCCGCGCAGCGCGGGCAGCTTCTTGATCTCGCGGCCGGCGACCGTGGCCATCTCGGCGGCGGTGTCCAGGATCTCGGTGGCGGTGTCGGCGTCCAGGTCCGCACCGGAGAGCAGGTGCCTGATCATGAGGTGGTCCCCCCGTACAGCTTGACCTCGTCCGTCCCGTCGGTCTCGGCGAGCGTCACCTTGACGCTCTCGGCGAGCGAGGTCGGGATGTTCTTGCCGACGTAGTCGGCCCGGATCGGCAGCTCCCGGTGGCCCCGGTCGACCAGCACGGCGAGCTGCACGGACGCCGGACGGCCCACGTCGTTGAGCGCGTCGAGCGCGGCCCGGACGGTACGGCCGGAGAAGAGCACGTCGTCGACGAGGATGACCCGCTTGCCGTCGATGCCCCCGGCCGGAAGCTCGGTCGGGCCGATCGCGCGGGTGGCGTGTCGGCGAAGGTCGTCGCGGTAGAGAGTGATGTCGAGCACACCGACCGGGACGGCGACGTCCTCGAAGGTGCTGATCCGGGAGGCGAGCCGCCGGGCGAGGGGGGCGCCCCGGGTGGGAATCCCGAGTAGCACCGTCTCGGCGGCGCCCTGGGTCTTCTCCAGGATCTGGTGGGCGATGCGGTCGACCACGCGTTGCACGTCGGCGCTGGCGAGGATCACCTTCACCGAGGGTTGTCGCGGTGGTGACGAGCGGGCAGCCGGTGGGTATGCCACGGCGGACCTCCTTCCCCGCCTCACGGGACGGGTCGTTAAAGGATGTCGGGCACCTCCGGCCGGACCGCGGGCGGACCTGGGCCGGGGCTTCACGCCACGTTACCAGTGGTCACCGGGCCGATGGACGGCGGCCGCTGACCACCGGATCAGGTCGACGAAATGGGGATAACTCCCCCGGTGCTCCCCAACGGTCAGGTCACGACCACTTGACCAGGTGTCCCATTCCCCGTACCGTCACGCTCCGTAGCGATCGACGGGAGAACCCCGAGCAGCACTGGGAGTGTCCGAATGCCCTCTGAATACGCCAAGTCTCTGGGCGCCCGCCTGCGCTCCATCCGCCAGCAGCAGGGTCTCTCCCTGCAGGGTGTGGAGGAGAAGTCGAACGGGCGGTGGAAGGCCGTGGTGGTCGGGTCGTACGAGCGCGGCGACCGTGCCGTGACGGTGTCCCGCCTGGCCGAGCTTGCCGAGTTCTACCGCGTCCCCGTCTCGGAGCTGCTGCCCGACGGCAGCGGGGTCCGTCACGAGCCCACCAGCAAGATCGTCCTGGATCTGGAGCGGCTCTACGACGAGGCCTCCGAGGACCTGGCCTACGTCGCCCGCTACGCCCGCGCGATCCAGCAGCAGCGTGGCGACTACAACGGGCGGGTGCTCTCCATCCGCGCCGACGACCTGCGGGCGCTCGCGATCGTCTACGACGCCTCGCCGTCGGGCCTGATCGAGCGGCTCACCGAGCACGGTGTGCTGGTGGCCGACCCGCGGGCGTTCTTCGCCTCCTGATCGACCGAACCACCGGAAAGGGCCCGTGCCGCATGGCACGGGCCCTTCTCGTCGTGCGGGCGCTGAGCGCGCTCAGCGGGTGGCGTACTCGGCGATCCGGCCGAGGATGCCGTTGAGGAAGCGCGGCGAGTCGTCGGTGGACATCTGGCGGGCCAGCTCCACCGCCTCGCTGATCGCCACCGCGTCGTCGATCTCGTCGACGTAGAGCAGCTCGTAGACCGCGATCCTCGCGAGGTTGCGGTCGACCACCGGCATCCGCTCCAGCGTCCAGCCCTCGGCGTAGCTGGCGATCAGCTCGTCGATCCGGTTCAGGTGCTCGGCGACACCCTCGACCAGGCCCACCGCGTAGCCCAGGTGCTCCGGCGGGGGCTTCTCGATCCGCTGGAGGTAGCCGGCGAGCACCTCCACCGGGGGCTGGTCCCGCAGGTCGGCCTCGTAGAGGACGTCCAGCGCCCGCTTGCGCGCCTTGCGGCGCGCCGGCATCTGCTGCTTGGGGCCCTCGGCCATCAGGAGCGGCCGAGGTAACGGCCGTCGCGCGTGTCGACCTTGATCTTCTCGCCGGTGGTGATGAAGAGCGGCACCTGCACGGTCGCGCCGGTCTCGACGGTGGCCGGCTTGTTGCCGCCGGTCGACCGGTCGCCCTGCAGACCCGGCTCGGTGTAGGTCACCTCCAGCACCACGCTGGTGGGCAGCTCGATGTAGAGCGGCACAGCCTCGTGCGTGGCGACGGTCGCCTCGGCCTCGGGGAGGAGGTAGTTGGCCGCCTCACCGACGGTGCCGCCGGGGACGGTGATCTGGTCGAAGGTCTCCAGATCCATGAAGACGAAGTCCTCGCCGTCGGCGTACAGGTACTGCATCGTGCGCTTGTCCACGGTCGCGGTCTCGACCTTGGTGCCCGCGTTGAAGGTCTTGTCGACCACCTTCCCGGACAGCACGTTCTTCAGCGTGGTGCGCACGAAGGCACCACCCTTACCGGGCTTGACGTGCTGGAACTCGACGACAGCCCAGAGCTCGCCGTCCAGGTTGAGTACCAGGCCGTTTTTGAGGTCGTTGGTGGAGGCCATTTCCTGCCTTGATCATCAATTGGCGGACAGACCTGACAAGTCTACTAGGGCGTGTTTCAGAAGTGTCGGTCGAGCCGAGCCGGAGTCCAGGCGTCGTCCGGCAAGGCGGAGCTGTGTCCGGATACCGGTGTTGTATCCGGACATTGCGACAACGCCGCCGGGCGGCGCCTGGGCCCGGCGCAGGCCGGCCAGCACTTCTGAAACACGCCCTAGCTGCGTCGAGGCAGGTTGCCCGCCATGTCTCGCCCGCCGATCCCACGCCCACAGGCCGCACCCGGCAGGGATCACGATCCGTCACCTCCAGGCCCCGGCCGCGCCCACCCCTCGCGTACGCCCGTCAGTTGGTCGAGGCGGCCAGATGGCGCAGGGCGAGACGATAGCCGTCGATACCGAGACCGCAGATCACCCCGGTCGCCACCGCGGAGACCACGGAGTGGTGCCGGAACTCCTCGCGGGCGTGGATGTTGGACAGGTGCACCTCGACCAGCGGCCCGCGCAGCATGGCGCAGGCGTCGCGCACCGCGTACGAGTAGTGCGACCAGGCGGCGGGGTTGAGCACCACCGCCGCGCCCTCGTCGGCGGCGGCGTGCAGCCAGCCCAGCAGTTCGTGCTCGGCGTCGGTCTGCCGGACCGTCACGTCCAGCCCCAGCTCCCGGCCGGTGGCCTCGCAGAGCGCCACGAGATCGGCGTAGGTGGTCGAGCCGTACACCGCCGGCTCGCGCGTGCCCAGCCGGCCCAGGTTCGGCCCGTTCAGGACGTACACCCTCACGCCGTCGCCACCTCCCGGTAGGCGGCCGCGAGCAGCGCGTCATCCGGGCCCTCGAGCATCGCCGGGCGGGCCAGCCCGTCGAGCACGACGAACCGCAGCTGGCTGCCCCGGGCCTTCTTGTCCACCCGCATCGCGGCCAGCAACTGTGGCCAGGCATCGGCCGGGTAGCTCACCGGCAGGCCGAGCGCTGCCAGGGCGACCCGGTGCCGGTCGGCGGTCGGCGCGTCCAGCCGGCCGGCGAGCCGGGCCAGCGTGGCCGCGTACACCAGGCCGACGGCGACGGCGTGGCCGTGCCGCCAGCGGTAGCCCTCGACCTGCTCGATCGCGTGGGCCAGGGTGTGGCCGTAGTTGAGGACCTCCCGCAGGCCCGACTCGCGCAGGTCGCCGGCGACCACGTCGGCCTTGACCCGGATCGCCCGCTCGATCAGCTCCCGGGTGACCGGTCCGTGCGGGTCGGTGGCCGCGGCGGGCTCGCGCTCGACCAGGTCCAGGATCGCCGGATCGGCGATGAAGCCGCACTTGACCACCTCGGCCAGCCCGGCCGCCAGGTCGGTCGCGGGCAGGCTGTCCAGGGTGGCCAGATCGGCCAGCACAGCGACCGGCGGGTGGAAGGCGCCCACCAGGTTCTTGCCGGCCGCGGTGTTGATCCCCGTCTTGCCGCCCACCGCGGCGTCCACCATGCCCAGCAGTGAGGTGGCGACCGGCACCCAGCGCACCCCGCGCAGCCAGCAGGCCGCGACGAAGCCGGCCAGGTCGGTGACCGCGCCGCCGCCGACACCGACCACCACGTCGGTACGGGTGAAACCGGCCGCGCCCAGCCGGTCCCAACAGGCGGCCGCCACGTCGATCTGCTTGCCCGCCTCGGCGTCGGGCACCTCGATCGGCAGCGGCTCGACGCCGGCCGCGCGCAGCCGTTCGCCGAGCGCGTCGGCGAGGGCCTTGAGCGGGGGCGCGTGCAGCACCGCCGCCCGGGTCGCGCCGGGCAGCAGCCCGGGCAGCGCGTCCAACAGGTCGCGTCCGACCAGCACGTCGTACGGCCGTTCGCCGCCGACCGGAATCCGGGTCACGTCGTCCATCGCCGGCAGCCTAGTCGAGTGGACGGCGTGGTGCGGGCGGCTGCCCACCTGCCGGCCGGGCCGCCCAGTCGGCGAGCAGGCGCGCGTGCTCGGCCACCGCGGCGCGCAGCCCGTCCGGGTGTCGCACGGTGAACGGGCAGCCCAGACCGGCGAGCAGCGCGGCCATACCGGGCAGGCTCTCCGCCCGGGCCCGCAGCAGCACCCCGTCGGTGGTGGCGGTCAGCTCGGCCACACTCGGCGGGATGCGCCGACGGGCGGCCACCAGGTCGGTCTCCAGCACCACCTCGACCTCGTGCGTGTACGGCACGCCGGCCAGCGACCGCGTCACCCGGGCCACCGGGTCGAAGCCCTCCGGCACGGTGAACGTCTCCCCGCCCGGCGTCACCGTGCCGATGCGGTCCAGCCGGAAGGTACGGACCTCGCCGCGCCGGTGGTCGTGGCCGGTGACGTACCAGCGGCCGGAGTGGAAGACCAGGCCGTACGGGTCGAGCTCCCGCTGCGACTGCTCGCCCCGCCAGGAGCGGTAGTCCAGTGCCACCCGCTGCCGGTGCCGGGTGGCCGCGGCCAGGGTGAGCAGGGTGCCCGACGCGGGACCCCGCTCCGGCTCGGGCCGCCGCAGGGTGAAGCCGAGGTGCTCCTGCACGGCGGTCAGCCGGTCGGCGAGCGCCGCCGGCAGCACCCGGCGGATCTTCGCCAGCGCGGTGGCCGTGGCCGGCTGCTCGGTGGCCAGCCCGACCCGTTCGGCGACGACCAGGCCGAGAAGCACGGCCACCGCCTCGTCGTCGGTGAACATCAGCGGCGGCAGCTTGTAGCCGGGGTGCAGGCGGTAGCCGCCGTGGCGACCGCGGTCGGCGGTGACCGGGATGCCCAGCTCGGCCAGGGTCGCCGCGTACCGGCGCACGGTCCGCTCGTCCACGCCGAGCCGGCTGGCGAGGTCGGCGGCCGTTGCCCGGTGCCGGGCCTGGAGCAGTTCGAGCAGGGCCAGCACCCGGCCGGCGGGATGTGACACGGACCACTCCTCCAAACCGGGCGGATTCTGTCCGGATTCGATCGTACGGTCTGTCGGTAGCCGAGAGAAGGAGCGACAGATGGCGACGTTCGTGCTGGTGCCGGGGTTCTGGTTGGGTGCCTGGGCGTGGCGGGAAGTGACCGCGGCGCTGCGCGCGCAGGGACACGAGGTGTACCCGCTGACGCTGACCGGGGTGGCCGAGCGCGACCACCTGGCCGGGCCGGAGGTGAGCCTGGAGACGCACACCGCCGACATCGTCCGGCTGGTCGAGGTCGAGGACCTGCGCGAGGTGCTGCTGGTCGGGCACTCCGGCGGCGGCATGCCGGTCGCCCAGGCGGCGGACCGCATCCCGGACCGGATCGCCCGCGTGGTCTACGTGGAGAGCGGGCCGCTGCCGGACGGCACCGCGCAGTTCGACACCGTGCCGCCGGAGGAGCAGGAGCGCCTGCGGGCCGCGATCGGCGACGGCCACCTGCTGCCGCCGCCGGCCTTCGACCCGGCCGCCGACCCGGCCAACCTCGCCGGGCTGGACGAACCGACGCTCGCCCTGCTGCGCGCCCGGGTCACCCCGCAGCCGCTGCGGGCCGCCACCGACCCGGTGCGGCGCACCGGCGGTCGCCCGGTGCCGACCGCGCTGGTCGCCAGCACGTTCCCGCTGGCGGCGGTGGAGCAGATGATCGGCCAGGGGCACCCGTTCTTCACCGGGCTGGCCGGCGGTCAGCTGTTCGAGGTGCCCACCGGGCACTGGCCGATGCTCAGCGAGCCGAAGGCCCTGGCCGACGTCCTCGACGCCGTCGCCCGAGGCTGACCGAGCGCGCCGGGGCCGGCGCAGCGACCGGCCGGGCCCGGCGTCAGCGGGGCAGCAGCGCCGCGATCTCGGCGACGATCTCCGTCGGGCTCCGGCCGTCGGTGGCCACCGTCGCGGTGGCCACCTCGGTGTAGAGCGGCCGGCGCTGGTCCATCAGGTGCTTCAGGGTCGCCCTGGGGTTGATCGCCAGCAGCGGCCGGCCGGCGCCGAGCCCGACCCGCCTCACCGCGTCGGGCAGCTCGACCGAGAGGTGCACCACGCGGTGCCCGACCAGGGCGGCCCGGGTCTCCTCGGCGAGCACGGCGCCGCCACCGAGGGCCAGCACGCCCGAGGTCGCCGCCAGCGCCGCGGCCACGGCGGCCCGTTCGAGGGTACGGAAGTGCGCCTCACCCTCGTCGATGAAGATCTCCGGGATGGGCTTGCCCGCCATCTGTTCGATGTCGGTGTCGGTGTCGCGGAACTCCACCCCGAGGGCCGTGGCGAGCGCCTGCCCGACGGTGGTCTTGCCGCAGCCGGGCGCGCCGACCAGCACGACGACCGGCGCCATCAGCGGATGACCAGCGCGTCGAGGTAGCCGGCCAGGTTGCGGCGGATCTCGGCGACCGAGTCGCCGCCGAACTTCTCGGTGGCCGCCTCGGCCAGCACCAGCGCGACCATCGCCTCGGCGACCACCGCCGCGGCGGGCACGGCGCAGACGTCCGAGCGCTGGTTGATCGCGGTGGCCGGCTCGCCGGTGGTGATGTCCACGGTGGCCAGCGCCCGGTTGAGCGACGAGATCGGCTTCATCGCGGCACGGACCCGCAGCGGCTCGCCGGTGGTGATGCCGCCCTCCAGACCGCCGGCCCGGTCGGTGACCCGGCGGACCCCGGTCGCCGACGGGATGATCTCGTCGTGCGCCTCGGAGCCGCGGGACCGGGCCTGCTGCCACCCGTCGCCGATCTCCACACCCTTGATCGCCTGGATCGACATCAGCGCGGTGGCCAGCCGGGCGTCGAGCTTGCGGTCCCACTGCACGTGGCTGCCCAGCCCCGGCGGGACCCCGTACGCCAGCACCTCGACCACGCCGCCGAGGGTGTCGGCGGCCTTCTTCGCGGCGTCCACCTCGGCGACCATCAGGGCGCTCGCTTCCGGGTCCAGGCAGCGCAGCGGGTCGGCGTCGATGCGGGCGGCGTCCTCCGGGCGCGGACGCAGCCCGGACTTCGCGGCCACCGGACCCAGCTCGACCACGTGCGAGACGATCTCGATGCCGAGCGCCTGCCGGACGAGCGCCTTGGCGACCGCGCCGACGGCCACCCGGGCGGCGGTCTCCCGGGCGCTGGCCCGTTCCAGGATCGGCCGGGCGTCGGTGTGGCCGTACTTCTGCATGCCGGCCAGGTCGGCGTGGCCCGGCCTCGGGCGGGTCAGCGGGGCGTTGCGGGCCTGCCGGGCCAGCTCGTCGGGGTCGACCGGGTCGGCGGCCATCACGGTGCGCCACTTCGGCCACTCGGAGTTGCCGACCCGGATCGCCACCGGGCTGCCCAGGGTGAGGCCGTGCCGCAGGCCGCCCAGCACCTCGACCTCGTCGCGCTCGAACGACATCCGGGCGCCACGGCCGTAGCCCAGCCGCCGGCGGGCCAGCTCGTCGGCGATCTCGGTGGTGCTCACCTCGATGCCGGCCGGCACCCCCTCCAGCAACGCGACGAGGGCGGGACCGTGCGATTCACCTGCAGTCAACCAGCGCAACACAGCGGTCAGTCTGTCACGGCCCGCCACCGCCACGGCGCGCTGCCCGCCGCGTCCCGCCCTGCGGACGCCGGTGTCCGTACGCCGGCCGCCGTCGCCCGGCGGACGACGACCCGGGCACCGACGCCCGCCGGTGTCGGCGCGACACGGTGGGTCGGCGCCCACCGGGACCGGCGCCCGGCGGGCGGGGGCTCAGATCCCCCGGCCGCGCTTGTGCAGGGTGCGCAGCACCGCGTCGGCCCGGACCACCCGGCTGGCGACCGCGAGCGCCAGGTAGGCGCGCGGCTCGCGGGGATTGCGCCGCAGGGTGCGCCGGGCCCAGCGCAGCGCGCCCCGGCGGTCGCCGGAGGCGGCGCGGGCGAACGCGATCTGCCCGGTCACCCGGGCCTCCCCCGCCGGCTGGCCGGCGAACTCCGGGTAGCGCTGCAGCAGCCACTGCAACGCCTCCGAGATGGTGTCCCAGCGCTGCGCGAAGTACGAGCGCTTGTGCCAGCGAACCAGCACCGACGGGGTGCGCAGGTTGATCAGCGGCGCGCTGCGCGCGGCCCGGAGCAGGAACTCGTAGTCCTCCGCGTAGCTGCCCGGGATGTCCTCGTCGACCAGCCCGAACCCGTCACGCAGCGCGGCGGCGCGAATGAGGAAGGTGGACGGGTGCAGCTCCGTCATCCGGTCCCGCAACAGGTCGTCCAGGGTGATCCGGTCGCGGTCGAGCACCCGGTCGACGGTGTGCCCGTCGTAGCTGACCCGGATGCCGCAGCAGACGAACTCGGCCTCCGGGGCCGCGGCCAGCGCGTCGACCTGGGCCGCCAGCTTTCCGGGCAGCCACTCGTCGTCGTCGTCGCAGAACGCGACCAGCTCACCCTCGGCGGCCAGGGTGCCGCTGTTGCGAGCGCCGGCCAACCCTGGCGTGCGCTCGTTGCGGATCACCCGCACGGCACGGTCCGGGCCGGACAGCCCGGTCAGCGACTCGTCCGACATGGACTGGTCGAACACCACGACGACCTCGATCGGGCCCGCGTACTCCTGCGCCAGGATCGCCCGCGCCGCGGCGCGCAGCAGCTCCGGGCGGTCCCGGGTGGGCACCACGACGCTGACGCTCGGCTGCCGGGTCATCGGGTCTCCTCCGCACCGCGGCCTGGCCGCGTCCAGGCTCGCCAACGGGATGGGCGGCGGGTCGATTGGGCCACCAGGTCCTCCACGATCTGCCCGACACGGGCCACCGCCGCCCGCCGCGCGGCGTGCGCGCCCGGGTCGGCGGCCACCGCGTACCGGGAGGGGTCGGTCAGCCCGGCGGCCAGGGCGGCGTGCAGCGCGTCCCGGGTCTCGCAGAGCGCCACCAGCCCGGCGGCGCCGAGCCGGCGGGCGAAGAGCTGCTGGTGGTCGTCGACGTGCTCGCCGCGCGCCGGGTCGCGGGGCACCACGATGGGCAGGTGGCCGTGCCGGCGGGCCTCCAGGATGGTCGCCGGGCCACCGTGGCAGACCACCAGGTCGGCGTCGGCCATCGCCTGCTGCAACGCGTCGTGGCCGAGGAACGGCACCGCGCCGGGCACCTGCGGCGCCCGGGTGTGACCGTGCTGCACGGTCAGGCCGACCGGGCCGCCGGCCTGGGCGTGCCACTGCGCCAGCCAGTCGACGAGCCGGTCGAAGGGGTGCTTGTCGGTGCCGACCGCCACCAGCAGCCGGATCTGCGCGGCCGGGGTGCTGTCGCGCTGGCGCGGCAGCCGGGCCGGCTCCGACGCGGTGACGGGCGGAGTCGCCTGCGGACGCCGGGCGGTGCCGGTCTCCCCGCTCACAGCAGCGTCCCGACGACGGTGGCCTCCGGGTACTGCCGCCGCTGCTCGTCCCACTGCACGAGCATCGCGGACAGGAACGGCCGGCAGAGACGGGCGGTCAGCGTCGGTGTGTCGATGCGGTCGTACACCTCGATGTAGACGCCGCAGCCGGGCCAGCACCACGAACGGCACGGCAACCCCGGCGCCCGTGGTGACCACCGCGGCGACCCGCCGGCCCCGCAGCACCCGCCAGGCCAGCAGCGCGTTGCGCAGCAGGTTCGGCACGTTGCGCGTGGTCGGGTGGTGGGCCGGCACCAGGTCCTCACCGGCCAGCAGCGACACCGCCTCCGGGGTGTCGAAGGTGACCCAGCAGCGCCGCCAACTCTCGTACCAGGGCCGCAGGGCGAGCAGTTGGGCCAGGTGGCCGCCGCTGGATCCGACCAGCAGCAGCACCGGCGGCTCGCCGTCGTCGTTGTTCGCGTCCACGCGACTCCCCACAGATTCGCTTGGAATTTCGGTCCACGCCACGCAGCAGCAGACCACAGGTTGCCCGACCGTTGAATAGGGCGACCGGTTGATCAGGTGATCTCACACCGGGGGCGGTCGTCGTCGCCGACCCTCCCCGGTCCATCGACGTTCATCACGAGCAGCAATTCTTCCGTCACGCTACGGCGATGGTCAACGCCCATCGGCGTGGCGATCTGCCCGGATCAGTCACTATGTCGTTTCTCGATGACGTCCAGCAGTGCGGGATGCAGCGCGGCGTTCCACCCCGCGCCGGCGTCGGCCAGCCGCCAGGTCCGCAGCCACATCTCCACCAGGTACGCGTCGACCACCAGCCGGCGCTGCGCCGGGCCCAGGCCGAGCCGCTCGCCGTGCCGCTCCAGGTGCCCGTCGGCGGCCGCCGCGGCCACGGCGGCCGGCTCCCCGCGCAGCACCAGGGACCGCTGGAACGCGTCGTGCGCCAGGTCGAAGCCGACCGGCACGTCCGGGCCGCTGTGCTCCCAGTCCCAGGCGACCAGCCGGCCGGCGTGCCGGCCCAGGTTCCACGGAACCCAGTCGCCGTGCCAGTGGCCGAACTCGACGGCGGTGCCGCCGTGGCGGCGAGCCAGCGC
>NZ_QGKR01000094.1 GCF_003172955.1 Micromonospora acroterricola
GCCCGGCAGCGGGCGCGGCGCGTGCGCCGACGCCGACCACCGGCCTGGGCCGCCGCCTGCCGAACACGCCCTGCGAGACCGCGACCCCCAGCAGCACGATCAGCGCGCCGACCGGCTGGTGCCAGTTGAGCCGCTCGTCGAGCGCCACGGCCCCGATCAGCACCGCGAAGATCGGGATCAGGTAGGTGACGGTGGAGGCGGTGCTGGCACCGGCCACCCGGATGTTGCGCATGTTGATCACGAAGGCGAGCCCGGTGCCGAGCGCGCCGAGGGTCAGCACACTGGCCACCACCTTCGGCGACAACTCGGTGGGCAGCGGCGGCGCGCCGGCGACGAACGGGGTGACGATGGCCAGTTGACCGGTGGCGAGCAGCAACTGCGCCGCGGAGAGCGACAGCCCGGAGTGCGCGCTGCCGGCGACGAAGCGCTTCTGGTACGGGATGGCGACGCCGTAGCAGGCGGCCGCGCCGAAGCACATCAACTGCCCGGTGAAGTGCGCGCCTCCGATGCCCTCCCAGACCCCGAGCACCACGAGCACGCCGAGGAAGCCCAGCCCAAGCCCGACCGCGCGGCGCACGGTCAACCGCTCGGTGCGGAACACCAGCACCGCCAGCGGCAGCACGATCAGCGGCGTGGTGGCGTTCCAGATGCCGGCAGCATCGACTCGACCCGCTGCTCGCCGTAGCCGAAGAGCGTGAACGGCACGGCCACGCCGAAAGCCGCGACGACGAAGAGATGCGCCCAGACCCGGGGCTCGCCGGGCAGCCGGTCGCGCAGCACCGCCAGCACCACCAGCAGCGTCAGCGCGCCGGCGAGGACCCGGTAGAGGGTGAGCTGGACCGGGTGCAGCTCGGCCACCCCGACCTTGATGAACAGGAAGCTGGAACCCCAGATCGCGGCGAGGGCGACAAAGCCCGGCAGCCAGGCGCGCAGGGGAGCCTTGTCAGGAGTGATGTCCGTGGTCACCCCTGACACTCTGCCCGAGCCGTACGACGAAGTCGCGCGACTTTCGGACACCGTCTCCCGCCACAACGGTGGGCCGAGCTGCTGGCTGAACACGACAAACGCCGTCGACATCAGGGCAGGGTGGTCACGTAGGGTCGCAGCGTGGGACGAATTGATGAACTCGCCAACCGCTACGTGGCCGAGTGGGCGCCGTTGAGCCCCACCGGCGCCACCTACGTCGGCATCGCCGGCCATGACGACCAGCTCGACGACCTCTCGCCGGAGGGTTACCGGGCGCGCGCCGACCTGACCCGCCGGACGCTCTCCGAACTCGAGGTGACCGAGCCGGGCACCGAGGCGGAACGGACCGCCAGGGAGGCCATGCAGGAACGGCTCGGCCTCGACCTCGCCCGGTACGAGGCCGGCGAGGCCACCAGCGAGGTCAACGTGATCGCCAGCGGGCTGCACGACATCCGCATGGTGTTCGACCTGATGCCGACCGCGACGGCCGACGAGCAGGCGAACATCGCGGCCCGGCTCAACGGCTTCGCCGGCGCGCTGGAGGGCTACAAGACCACGCTGCGCGAGGCGCTCGCCGCCGGCCAGGTCAGCTCGAAGGTGCAGCTAATCGAGGTGGCCAAGCAGTGCGACACCTGGGTCGACCCGACCGGCGACAACTTCTTCCACGGGCTGGTCGAGCGGCTGGGCGCGGACGGCACGCTCGGCGCGGAGCTGCGCCGGGGCGCGGCGGCGGCCACCGCGGCGACGGCCGAGTTCGGCCAGTTCCTGCGCAGCGAGCTGGCCCCACACGGGCGGGAGAAGCAGGCCGCCGGCCGGGAACGGTACGAGCTGGCCTCGCAGTACTTCCTCGGCGCGAAGGTCGACCTGGACGAGACGTACGCGTGGGGCTTCGCGGAGCTGGCCCGCCTGGAGGCGGAGATGCGGGTCGTCGCCGGGCGCATCGCCGGTCCCGGCGCGAGCGTCGACGACGCCGTACGGGCGCTGGACGCCGACCCGGCGCGGACCATCCAGGGCAAGGAGGCGTTCCGCGACTGGATGCAGGCGCTCGCCGACAAGGCGATCAGCGAGCTGCACGGCACCCACTTCGACATCCCGGAGCAGGTCCGCCGGATCGAGTGCTGCCTCGCCCCGACCAGCGACGGCGCCATCTACTACACCGGGCCGAGCGAGGACTTCTCCCGCCCCGGTCGGATGTGGTGGGCGGTGCCGCAGGGCATCACGGACTTCTCCACCTGGCGGGAGGTGACCACCGTCTACCACGAGGGCGTGCCGGGTCACCACCTTCAGGTGGCGCAGACCGCCGTGCGCGCCGATCTGCTCAACCGCTGGCAGCGGCTGCTCTGCTGGGTCTCCGGGCACGGCGAGGGCTGGGCGCTCTACTCGGAGCGGCTGATGGACGAGCTGGGCTACCTGGAGGACCCGGGCGACAAGCTGGGGATGCTCGACGGCCAGGCGATGCGCGCGGCCCGGGTGATCGTCGACATCGGCATGCACCTGGAGCTGGAGATCCCGAAGGACAACCCCTTCGGCTTCCACCCGGGCGAGCGGTGGACGCCGGAGCTGGGCTGGGAGTTCATGCGGGCGCACTGCCGGGTGCCGGACGAGAACCTGCGCTTCGAGCTCAACCGCTACCTGGGCTGGCCGGGGCAGGCGCCCTCGTACAAGGTCGGTGAGCGGATCTGGCTCCAGGCCCGCGAGGACGCCAAGGCGCGCAAGGGCGCGGACTTCGACCTGCGGGAGTTCCACCGGCAGGCGTTGGACCTGGGTGCGCTGGGCCTCGACCCGCTGCGCAAGGCGCTGGCCCGGCTCTGAGCCGGTCACGGCTGCGGGCGCCGGCGGTACGACCGCGCCGGCGCCCGGGCCGTGGTGACGGGTGTGCCGCTCAGCCGAGGGTCAGAGCCAGTGCTGGCCGGGCGGTCAGCGTGTCACTGGTGACGAACGCCAGGTCGATGTCCGGGTCGGTGAACGTGATCGGGATGGGCGAGGTGACCGGGAGGCCGTCCGGCAGCGGCAGATCCGGGGTCAGCGTGATCTTGATGCCGAGCAGCCGGCCGACGAACCGTGTGGAGTAGAAGGCCACGTCCCCGCGGACGGTCAGCCGGTCGGTCGCGTACCGCTGGGTGCGCCCCTGCGGGCCGTCCGCGACCAACAGGAAGTCGTCGGTCACCGCCTCGCGCATGCTGAACTTCAGCACCTTGAGGTGACCCTTCTCGGTCTGCAGTTCGGTGGTCCCGTCGAACCGCAGCCCGGTCATGGTGACCTTGGAGCCGGTGAGCTTGGACGGCATCTGCGCCACCCTGGGCAGGGTCGGGTCGGCGGCGATGCGCGGCAGCGGCTTGCCCGGCTCCACGGTGCCCGGCTCGGCGGGGCGGGTCGGGGTTGGCGACGGGCAGGCGGTCGGCCCGGGGCGGGTCACCGGTGGCCGGGTCGGTGTGGCGGTCGGCTTCGCCGACGGTGTGCCGGTCGGGCCCGCCGACGGCGTCGCGGTGTCCGCGCGGCGTCCACCGGTGAGCAGATCGCCGATCCCGTCCAGGATGTCGCTGATCAGGTTGCCGTCCGAGTCGCGCTCCGGCGCCGGGCTCGGGCTGGCCGTCGGCGTCGCGGTGGGCGCGCTGCGGCTGGGCGACGGAGTGACGGCCCGGGACGGGGTGGGGCAGGCCGACGCGGTGGGCCGGGCCGACGCGGCCTGCACGGGCCGCGGCTGGGTGGCGAGGCCGGCGGCGGCGACGCCGAGCACCACCAGGACGATCGCGAAGGTACGCGGATCAGCGGAGCGGCCCGGCTGCTCGGGCGGCCCGTCCGGTTGGGGCGTCTCGACCGTGGGGTCATCCACCCGCGCGTGGTCGCCGCCGGTCCGCTCCGCGTCGACCCGCTCGACGTCGGCGCGATCCTGCTCCGCGTCGACCCGCTCGGCGTCGGCTCGATCCTGCTCCGCGTCGGCCCGCTCAGCGTCGGCTCGATCCTGCTCCGCGTCGGCCCGCTCGGCGTCGGTGCCGTCGGCTGGATCCTGCTCGATGCCGGTCCGGTCCGCATCGGCCCGATCCGCATCGGTCTGCTCGGGGTCGAGCTGTTCCGCGTCCGGCGGCGCGGGTCGGGTCGGCGCCCAGGCGAAGGCGAGCGCGCTGCCGACCATGCCGAGCAGCAGGCCGACGAAGAAGCCGCCGAGGTTGAGCCCGATCAGCGAGTAGACCGTGGTGACCGCCGCGACGACCGAGTAGAACAGCCGCTGCGCCGGGCTGAGCCAGAGCAGCAGGCCGCAGGTCACCAGGATGACCGGGATCAGCAGCGAGAGCAGACCGGTGGCTCCGCTGTGGAAGCTCAATCCGTTGATCGTCACCCGCGTGGAGGCGAACATCTCCACCCCGGCCAGGGCGGTGAACAGGCCGCCCCAGAACGGCCGGCTGCGCTGCCAGCGGCGGAAACTCCGCCACGCCTGAGCCAGACCGCCGGGTCGGGCGTGGGACGGGTTGGCGGTTGTCACGTACTCCTCCTGGCGCAGCGGGGGCGGGAACAGGAACGGGCCCGCGGTGGTCGGCCACCGCGGGCCGGCTCACCTCAGAAGCACTCCTTGCCCTTGGCGTCGTCACCCACGTTGACCTTCAACCGGAGCCCGACCAGGTTGAAGGTGGCCGCGGTGGTGTACCGGGACACCTGCTGGAGGTTGGTGATGGTGACGTGGTCGGAGTTCTGGCCGAACGAACCCTTCTGTGCCGTCGGGTTCAGGTCGGTCGCGTCCCGGCCGATCTTGATGTTGGTGAACGTCGCGTTGCCGTTCAGCGAGTCCATGGCGATCAGCAGGTCCTTGGCCCGGGCGGGTTCCTTGCCCTCACCGGCGTTGATGGTGAGCACCACCGGCAGGCCGGGCAGGTCGGCGCGGACGGACTGGCAGAGGCTGTACAGCTCGGCGCTGCTGATCTCGGAGAGGGCGATCGGGTGGACCTTGCCGTCCTTGCCCTTCTCGCGGACGATGCCGCCGTACTGCGTGAAGCCGTCGCCCTCGAGGCGCTCGGCGCCGATCTTGAAGGTCTGCCCGGACACGGTGATGTCGGAGGCGATGGCGCCGCTCGACATCCCGAACAGGATGGCGCCGACGGCGGCCGTGGTGGGCACGATCATGGCGGCGAACCGCCGCCACCGGGTACGACCCTGATTCTCGATCCGATCCTGCACGGGTTCCTCCTCGGGCGGATGCTCGCGGGTGGCCGGTCCCGGACTGGCGGCCCGCTCCGGGCCCATCATCTGTTACCGGCGGGTAACGATCGAGCCTGATCGTGCACCCGTTACGGTGCGCCTCACAACCCCCTGATTACCCGGCGGTAACAGAGAGGTGAACCGAGGGGCAGAACGACGTCACCGACCGTCAGCGACGGTGCGCCGGACGAATCCTTTAAATGCTCCTAGATCAGGCAGGAACGCCCGTCTCGGTGACGGAGCGTGGCCGAGCCATTGACGGATTACAATCAGGTCACGAATGTAAAGCTCCCAGCTCACGGAGCACTCGGCGGCACCGACAGAACGAGGGGCGAACCGCCGTGGCGGTCCGCCCCTCGTTCCGGGTCAGCGATCCTGACGCGTCAGCGCTTCTCCGCCTCGTCCGCGTCCGGCGCCGACCGCTGCGTCGGCACGGTCGAGTCGTCGGACTTCCAGTTGGTCGACGCGGGCGGGATCTCGTCGGTCAACGGGCCACCCGGGCGGTCCTCGTCCCGCACCGCCGGCTGGTCCACCCGCGTCGGCGTCGGGTCGGCCGCCGGGGGCAGGTCGGCCCGGTGCCGGGCCTCGGCCACCGGCGCGGCCGCTCCCCGCCGGGCCAGCAGCAGGCCGCCGGCGATCAGCAGCAGACCCAGCAGGGCCAGTCCGATCGGGGCGTACACCCCGAGGAGGGTGAGCTGCCCGCGGCTCTCCTTGGCCCGCTCCACCGACGACGCGACGGTCTCGTCGTTGTACGAGAAGTCCGCGTTCAGCAGGACGGCCGGCGCGCCGACGTCCGGCACCAGGTTCTTGCGCTGCACCTCCCGCACCTTCAGATACGACCCGGTCACCGGGTCGACCCACACCGTGCGGGTGTTGCTGTAGACGACCTTGCCCGTGGTGGCACCCGGGGCAAGGCTGCCGAGCAGGAGCTTCACCCGCTCCGCGTCGAGATTCAGTGCCTGGTCGGTGATGACCTGCTCGAAGCGGTAGGCCTCGATGCCCTCGACGTTCTCGGTGCCGGTGAACTTGGCCGGGGTGTCGGCCCGCAGGTCACGGTCGAAGATCTTGTAGTCCTTCTTCTCCGTGCCGAACGGGAACTTGTAGACCTGTTCGGTGAACTGGATCCGCTGCCGCTCACCAGTGTCGTCCAGCCACTGGCCGTCCCAGTTCAGGGCGGCGCCCGAGACCCGGTCCAACGCCAACTCGGCGCCGTAGGCGTTGATCAGCTCCTTGGTGTCCGTCCGGTCCACCGTCTGCCCGACCGTCCACACCACGGCCTTACCGTCAAGGTCACCGGAGAGCTTCCCGGTCAGATCGCGGTTCGGCGATACAAGGACGGTCGACCTCAGGTCGGCCTGGTTGATCGCGATGGTTCCATTGGTGATCTGCAGGAACGTCGCGCCCTTGGCCTCCGCCACCGATGTGGCAGGCTTGAGGTCGTAGGGCAGCTTGGTCACCGCGGGTTTGACGACGAACACCAGTCCGGCGGCCAGCGCCAGGAGCAGTACGCCGCCGCCGAACAGCACGGCACCTATGGCGCGGTGCTTCATGTTTCCTCCCTGGAGGAGCTAATTTCGCCGCTATCGATCAGTGATGTGGCCGCGAGGTTACTACCTGGTCACATAGCAACGCGACCCCCGGTCAGCTCTGTTTTTCGCGCCGCGCCGCCCGGTTCGTCGCCGACCCGGCGCAGGACGAGCAGGAAGTTCCAGGCGGCGATCTCCCGTACGCCGGGCACCCTGATCACCCAACGGCCCCACCACGGGTGGTAGCGCGGCAGCGCCTCCAGCACCTCGACGTCGCCGTTGCCACGCGCCCAGCGCAGGACGTCCGAGATGGACAGCGGGAAGAGCGTCTCGCGATACCGGTTCTTCGGCGACCGGCCCATCTTCCGCTGGTAACGCCGGCGAGCTCGGTCACCACCGAGGTAGTGCCAGGGTGCCGTCTCATGCCCACCCCACGGCGACAGCCACGGGGTGAACGACACGAAGAGCACGCCACCCGGTCGGGTGACCCGGACCATCTCGTCCAACATCCGGTTCGGTTCGGAGACGTGTTCCAGCACGTTGGACGAGAAGGCGACATCCACGACAGCCGACTGGACGGGCAGCGCGGTGCCGCTGCCCCGCACCATGCCGGCGACGGACTCGCCGGCGGCCGAGAAGTCCCCCACGTCGGGGTCCAGCCCCACATAGCGTGCTCCGGCCGCGCGGAAGGCAGACGCGAAGTATCCGGGCCCACCACCGACGTCGAGCACGGTCCGCCCGGCGAGCGCGCTGTAGCCGCCAACCTGTCGTACGGAGTCGTCGGCGAGCAGCCCGTAGAAGTGGTCCGGGTCGGTCTGCTCGACCAGGAAGCCGCGGAAGAGCCGCACCGACCTGGCCAGGCTGGCAAACCGTCGGCGGGCCGAAGGCCCGCCCGCCACGTCCCACACTCCGCTCATCGCGGCACCGTCCCGTCCTCGTCCTCGTCGTTCTCCGGGGCGGGCGGCGACCCGTCGACGGCCACCGCGAGCGCCGAGGTGGGGGTGCCGGGCGCCGGCACCACCGCGGCCACCACCGCACCGACGGCGACCAGCATCGCCCCCTGCACCCACGGGCCGTACGCCCACTCCTGTCCGTGGCCCTGCACCCGGCCGGCCACGGCGGTCAGCGTGGCGACCGCCAGCCCACCGAACACCACCACCGGCAGGGCCCGCCGAGCGAACTGGCGCAGCAGCATCGCGGCAAGCACGATCGCCACCGGCAGCACGCCGCCCAGCACCGCCAGCAGCAGCACCAGCAGCCCGCCGATGAACCACGGCGGCCCCTCCACCGGGGCTGACGCCCTCCGACGGCGCACCGGCCAGCAGGCCAGCACGAGCACGCTGAGCGCGGTCAACGCGCCGACGACCAACCCACCCCGGTAGGTCCGGTCGGGCGCGAAGACCAGCCGAATCTCACCGGCGGCGCCCTCGGGCACCACCCACGCCTGCTGCCAACCGTCGACCCGCGTGGTGGCCAGCCGACGGTCGTTCACCATCGCCGTCCAGCCCGCGTTCGCGTTCTCCGGCACGACCAACAGCGCCTCGCCGCCGGCGCCGATCCCGATTCGGCGATCGGTCGGGTTCCAGTCCCGCACCGTCACCTCCCGATGCCGAGGCGCGGCGACCGCGGTCACCGGACGCACCGCGGCGTCCTGCACGACAAAGCCGGCCGACGGCGAGGTGAGCAGGCGGTGCCCCCCGGCCGGCAGCTCGATGACATCGCCCGTCCCACCGCACACGGTGACCGGCATCGACCGGCCAGCCAGCGTGTCGGCCAGGGTGCCGGTGACCGCCGTGTCGTAGCGGACGCCGTTCAGCTCGACCCGGGGCCCGCTGCCGCAGGGCACGGCCACCGACGCGTCGCCGGGCAGCGGCCGGAGCAGGTTGGCCAGCGCGGGGATCTCCACCTCGGCGATCCCGGCGGTGGCGCTCCAGCCGTTGCCTCGCCGGTCGGCCACCCGATCAGCACTCTGCCGCACCACGATGTCGATCCGGTCGGTGCGGACGGCGGGGAAGCGGACCGTACCGTCGGCATCGACCGGCGCCACCTGGCTGCGCCCCGGCGTACGGACCTCGACCTGCTGGGGCAACGCGCCGACCGGCAGGTCCGCCGCTCGCAGCCGCAGCTCGGCAATGCGCCGCTGACCCGACCAGCTCAGCCGCAGTGTGGGCTGCAGATCACCGACGTCGGCCAGCCAGGCCGTGTCCGGATCGCCGTCGACCGCCGCGTACGCCGCCACCGTCGGGTCGCCCGCCAGATGGGAGGAGGCGCTCGCCGCCACCCCGGCGCCGACCGGTTGCAGGTCGCCGCCCGGCCGCGCCACCGCGGTCAACGTCAGTCGGTACGTACCCGGTTTGGGGTTGCGGAACAGCCGGTCGATGCCGAGCGGCTCCTCGCCCACGCGGGCCAGGAACCGGTCGCAGCGGATCACGGTGCCCGCCGCGTCGGCCGGCGGCAGTGCGTCCGATCTGGCGTTTCCCGCGGCGGTGGGGAAGCACGCCCGGCGGTCGCTCGGCCCGCGGCTGAACGACCAGGCGACCGGGCCGGTGCCGGCCGCCGGCAGGTCCGTCGGCACCCGCAGCGCGCGTCGCGGCGTGGTGTCCGGAATCCTGAGGTCCCGGATACCGACTCCCCCGTCGGTACGGCCGTCGGCCACGGCCAACACGGTGATCCGCACCCGGCTGGTGGATCCGGGCAACGTGTAGTACGAGTGGGCGCCGAGGGTCCGGGCCACTTCGTGTTCCACCGAGCCCCGATCGGTCGTCACCCGGAACCGGGTCACCGGCCACCCCACCCCCAGGTCGTCGACGAAGGCGAGCGACACCTGCCCGACAGGTCGCGGGGTGTCCAGGTCGACCTCCAGCCACTGTCCCACCGGCCCGGCCAGCGCCGCGCTGTGCCAGGCCGTGGCGTAGTCGCCGTCCACCGCCGCGAACGGCAGGTGGGAGGGGTCGGCGGGGGTGAGGTTGTCGGTGAAGCTGGTGGCGGTGGACGCGCTGACCTCGCGGACGCCCTGGTAGGTGGCGACGGTCTGGTGCCGCTTGCCGGCGAACGGAAGCAGGTCCAGGGCAACGCGTCCCTGCCTGCCGGCCTCCGTCGCGGTCAACGTCTGGCTGAGGTTGTCGCGCACCCGGCCGATGTCGCGCTCCCGCCGGCGAAGCCCGTCGGTGACGATCCACCGCTCGCCCTCGGGCGCGGCGCGGTCGCCGGCGAGCACCACCGGCCGGTCCCGCTCCACCAGCCCCTGTTCGAGCAGGGGCAGCAACGACTCCGGGCCACCGCTCACCGTGGGCACGTCGGCGGTGAGTACGGCGTTGGCCGCCGGAACCGGACGCTGCACCTCGTACACCTCGATGGAGGGCAGCGGGCCCGCGTCATCGTCCACCGGGCTGCCCGGCGTGCTGGCGGAGCCGGTGGTGCCGAAGGCCGCCACCCGCGCGATACCGGGCGAGTCGGTCAGCGCGCGGCGCAGCACCGCGACCGGCGGTGCGTCCACCTGGGTGCGGTCGATGTCGTTGCGCAGCAGCAGATGCCGGAAGCCGGACCGGGCGAGGAAGTCGGCCAACCCGGCCGAGCCCTGGCCACGGGACAGGACGCTCTCGACGGTGTCCATCATCCGGGTGTTGCCGGCGGAGCCGAGCGGGATCTGGTGCCGTACTGCCCAGGGCGCGCCGGCCAGGGCCTGGAGCGGTTCGTCCACCGTCCGACCCCACTCGTACTGGCCGAAGCCGGACCCGGGCACCATCAGCGTGCGGGCCAGCGCGTCCCGGTCGGCCAGCCAGGTCGCGGCCGCCCGCCAGTGCGGCGGCAGGTCGGACCAGCCGGGGCCGGGCCGCAGCTGACCGAGCCAGGCCGGCGCGGCGGCGGCGAGGACCAGCAGCAACACGGGGACGAAGGCCAGCGGCCGAAGCCGTACGCCGGGGCGGCGGCGGGCGATGGCGGTGTGCAGTCGGGTGGCCGCCGCGTCCACTCCGTGGGCGAACCCGAGCATCAGCGGTAGCCGCAGCACCGGGTCCAGCTTGTGCACGTTGCGGAACGGCGCGAGCGGACCGTCCAACAGGTCTCGCACCTGCGCGGAGAGCGGACTGTCCAGGCTGCCGACGTAACCCACGGTGAGCAGGGTGAGCCCGGCCAGGAAGCCGAGCACCAGGAAACGTCGTTCGGGCAGCAGGTTGCCGGCCAGCCCGGCCAGCCCCACCAGCGCCACCACCGCGGTGAGCGTCATCAGCACCGGGTTGTCGATCAGCAGCCAGCCGGCCGGCCACCACGGGTCGCCCTGCACGATGTAGGCGACCCACTGGTTCGTCCCGCGCACCCCCTGGAACAGCGAGGCCACCGCGGTGGTCGTCGTGGACGACTCGATGTAGTCGAGGAACGGCAGACTGTACTCGCCGAGCAGCAGCAGCGGCACGATCCACCAGAGGCAGACCCCGATGACGCAGAGGCACCACCACCCGACCAGCCGCAGGTGGTCTCTGTTCCAGCGCCGGGTCAGCAACCACACCCCGGGCAGCACCAGGGCGAGCAGCACCACCGCCGCGTTGATCCCGCCCATCCCGAGCACGGCCAACGCGGAGAGCGCGGCCGCACGCCGCGGCGAGCCGATCCGGTCGACCCGGACCAACGGCAGCAGCACCCAGGGCAGCAGCGCCGCGGAGAGCGTCTCCGAGGAGAGCGCGCCGATCTCGGTGAGCATCCGGGGCGCCAGAGCGTAGCCGAGCGCGGCCGCGTACCGGGTCGGCTCCGTGCCGACGGCCAGCGCCCGGGCCAGCCGGAGCAACCCGTAGAACGCCGCCACGAGCAGCAGCGCGGACCAGAGCCGCTGCGTGATCCAGGGCGGTACGCCCAGCAGTTGACCGCCGGCGAAGAACGATCCCATCGGGAAGAGGTAGCCGTACGCCTGGTTCTGCAGCTCGCCGGAGGTCGCCTCGGGGTTCCACAGGTGCAGCGCCCGGGCCAGGAAGTGCAGCGGGTTCGCGGCCAGGTCCAGTTTGGTGTCGAAGGTGACCTGGCCAGGCCGCTGACCGACCGCGATCGCGGTGAGCAGCAGCACCGAGAGGACGGTGCCGGCTGACGCACGGACCCGGCGGACGAGCCGCCGGGGCGCGGTGGACAGCCTTCCGGCGTCGACCCGGCCCTCTCCGGTGGTCGCGCCGGAGCCGGCGGTCCCGCTGAGGCGGTCGGGGCCGGTCACCGTCGGCACTCCGGCGGCAGGCAGCTCAGGTCGGCGAGCGCGGAGAAGAAGATCTGCCGGATGCCGCTCGGCTGCTCTGTGCGGAACACCTGACCACCGCTGGCCTTCGCGATGGCGTTCAGCTCGTCCGGGTCGACGTCCTTGCCGAGCCCGATGAAGACGATCGGCAGTGGCCGTGCCGGATCCTGGAGATCGGCGAGCTCGGCGAGGAACCTGGCCCGCCCGATGCTCTCCGTGTCCTCGTTGCGGCCGTCCGTCATGACCAGCACCAGGTTGATCCGCCCGGGGGTCCAGTGCCGCCGCGCGTCGCGGTAGGCGGCGAGCGTCGCGTCGTAGAGGCCGGTGCCGCCACCTGGCTTGACCCGCACCGAGGCGAGCCGTTCGGCCAGCCGGGCACGTTGCCGACCCAGCGGGGCCACCGGCAGGATCTCCTGGTAGTCCCGGTCGCCATCGACCTTCGTGGAGAAGACCCAGATCCCCAGTTCGCTGTTGTCCAGGAGCAGGCCGGCGCCCTCCCGCGCCGCCCGCACCGTGGCGTCCAACCGGTTACCGCCGGTGCCGGGCACCCGGGCGGCCATGGAGCCGGAGATGTCGAGCACGGTGAGGATGCGAGCACTGCGCTGCACGCCGCTCCATCCGGTGAGCAGTTCGGTCACCGTCTCCTCGCCGGGCAACGCCGCGGGTGCCCGCTCCTCGGGGCGCAGCCTGCCGTCGCCGGGCATAGCCGGCGGGAAGCCCCCCGCGGTGCGGAAGCCGTACGAGGTGACGATGTCGCGGGCCTGCGCACTGAGCAGATCGGGGAGGAACCCGGCGGCGGCGTCCCGCGTGGGCCCGGTCGCGGCGGGCAGCACCACGTACGGCAGATCCAGCGACGGGACGGCGACCTCCGGGTACGCGGCCACCAGCTTGGCCCGTTCCGCGAGCGCGTTGTGTCCGAGTACCGCCTGCTCGCTGGTCACCGCCGCGTCGACCCTGCCGGGCAGATCAGCCCCGGCCGGCAGCGCCCCGGCGCCGTCGGGGCCGAACGTGCGGCCGGCCAGCCGGCGCAGCACCGCCGCCACCGCGGCCGCCGGCTCCCGTTCACCGGCCGCGAGCGCGCGGACGCCCAGCAGGGCACCCACCCCGGCCGGATCGGCGGCCGGGTCCGGCACACCGACCGTGACCCCGCGCGCCTTCGGCCCGACCAGCGACGCCCAGGCCAGCGGCTTTGCCGGCCAGCCGAGCCGGCGGGCGGCGGGATCGGTCACGGCGAGCACCACCGGAGTGCTGGCCACCGACGTGCCCTGCGCGGGCACCTCGAACGCACCGGCGGCGCGGGCCCGGCGCAGCCAGAACGTGGACTCGGGCAGCCACGCGTCGGCCACGTCCGCCCCATTGGCCAGTTCACCGGCCACCCCGCCCGAATCCCGGGCCTCGACGACGACCGAGACGCACGGCTGGTGACCGACGCTGGCCCGAGCGATCCGGTCCAGAGCCGGCGCGATCACTGGAGCCGCCACCACCCGGAGACGGACCCGCTCGGCGCACTGCGGTACGCCCCGGTCCGCGCGCACATAGGCCACCGCCGCCCAGCCGGCCAGCAGCAGCACGAGTGCGGCACTCAGCAACACCACCGGTGACCGCCGGGAGAGGTACCGCACCGGCGCGGATCCTGTGCGCAGCACGCGGCCAGTCACCTCCTCGTCGTGGACCGTAGGCCCGCCCGGCCGCAGGTCACCGTCGCGCCGGGGACGTCGGCGCCGCCCGGACGCCGGCCACCGCACGCGGTTGCGGTGCACACCCTGCCAAGGTTTCACGCCGCCGGCAAACCCCCGGTCGACGAGTTGTCGGCCGACCGCCGTTGCCTGTCCGACCCATTGCGTACGCGCCCCCGGCCGCCCTAGGGTGGCGCGATCGTGCTCACTTACTCGTCGGTAGGAGCAGCGTGGACGACTCCGGCACCCCCGCACGACATGTCCTGTTCCTGAACTGGCGCGATACCACCAACCCCGAGGGTGGCGGTTCGGAGGTCTACATCGAGCGGATCGCCGCCGAGCTGGTAGCGGTGGGTCACCGGGTGACCATGCTCTGTGCCGCGCACGAGAACGGACGCCCGGAGGACCACACCCCGGAGGGCGTACGGGTGCTGCGCCGCGGTTCCCGGCACACCGTGTACGCCCGGGCGGCGCTGACCTGCCTCGCCGGCCGGTTCAACCTGGGCCCGCTCGGTCGGCGCGGTCTCGGCCGACCGGACCTGGTGGTCGACGTCTGCAACGGGGTGCCGTTCTTCGCGCCGCTCTACGCCGGCCGACCGGTCGTGGCGCTGGTGCACCACGTGCACCGCGAGCAGTGGCCGGTGGTCTTCGGCCCATGGATGGCCCGGCTGGGGTGGTGGATCGAGTCCTGGTTGGCGGTCCGCCTGTACCGCCGCTGCCGCTACGTGACCGTCTCCCAGGCCAGCCGGACGGAGCTGGCGGAGCTCGGCGTGGCCGCCGACCGGATCGCGGTGGTGCCGAACGGCACGCCCCCGGTGACCGGCCCGCCGCTCCCTCGGACGACCCACCCGTCTCTGCTGGTGCTCGGCCGGTTGGTCCCGCACAAGCGGGTGGAGATCGCCCTACGCGCCGTCGCCGAACTGGTTCACGAGCTTCCCGACCTGGAGCTGGTGGTGGCCGGCCAGGGCTGGTGGGAGCAGCCGCTGCGGGAGCTGTGCGACGAGCTGGGCATTTCCGAGCACGTTCGGTTCACCGGCTTCATCAGCGAGAACGAGAAGCACGAGGTGCTCTCTTCAGCGTGGCTGGCGCTCACCCCCTCGTTGAAGGAGGGTTGGGGCCTCACCATCGTGGAGGCCGCCGCGCGGAGCACCCCGACGGTGGCGTTCCGCTACGCGGGCGGTGTCGCCGAGGCGATGGTCGACACCGAGACGGGACTGCTGGTCGACGACGAGCGGGAGTTCACCGACCGGGTTCGCGAGCTGCTCGCGGACGACGTGCGGCGCAAGGCGATGGGTGAGGCGGCGCTGCTGCACGCCTCCCGGTTCACCTGGACCGCGACGGGGGCGCGCTTTGCCCAGCTCCTCGACGAGGTGGCCACCGCGCCGGCCCGTGCCACGGACAGGGCTGCCGCCCTCTCCTGAACCGTCCGGCGAAAGCCGCCCCGAGCTGGTCTCGGGCCGGACACGACGAACCGGGGCACCCACGGGTGCCCCGGTTCGACTGATATCAGCGCGTGCCGTAGAGCGTCGATCCGGTGCCTTGCTCGCCACTGACCGGGCTGGTCTTGGCGGCCTCCTGGGCGGACGGGCTGAGCAGGTTCGACAGACCGACACTGCCCAGCAGGCCCAGCACGACCCCGAGTACCCCGACGGCGACGAACGCGGGCAGGTTCCTCATCCACCTTCTCCTTCCGCGGGACTCGCGTGCCGGGACGCTACCACGCGGTAGCGTGCACGCGCAGCGCCCGAAAAACCGATGCCGAGCACCACCATTCCGGCCAGCAGGTGGGCGAGGCCGACCACCCCGGGCCGGGTCGGCGCCACCGGCGGCACCCAGGCCGGGTTCTCGTAGAGGGTCAGCTCCGGTCCTTCGTGGACCACGAGCAGGCCGGCCAGCGACGCCGGCGGCACGGGCGGGCCGGCGGCACGCTGCACCAGCACCCACCGCGGGCCTGCCGCCGCCAGCGGCGCACCGCCCGCCAGCAACTCCCGCACGCGGCCCGCCGCAGGATCTTCGCCGGCCACGGCCGTTGGGCCGACCCACAACGTGTCGTTGATCAGCACCGGGGCGGCGAGGTGGCGGGGTGCCGGATCGATCACCACCCGACCGTCGTTCCAGGCGTGGCGTTGGTACTCCTGGAACGGCAGGGAGATCACCTCGCCGGGCCGCGCGGCGACCAGACCGGCGACCACCGTCCAGTCGGCGGGCCAGTCCACCGGCCGCAGCCGCCCGGCCACGCCCACTGCGAGGTCCGGCAGGACCGCCACCGGCAGCAGGACCGCGCCGACGAGCAGCACCCGCCCGGTGGCCGGGTCGAACCGTGCCGTCAACCGGTCGGCGAGCCGTTCCGCGCCAACCGCCACGGCCACCGCGAGCGCCAACGCGTACGGGATGAGTAGTTTCTGGCCGTCCCGCACCAGCCCGGCCCCCGGCACCACGCGAATCAGCCACCCGAGAAGGTCGACTCCGCCGGGCAGCGCCCCGAGCGCCGCCGCCAGCCAGGAGCCGGCGGCCAGCAGACACAGCCGCGCGGCGACCGTCGCGGGCCACCGCCGGCGCAGCAGCGGAACGCCGCACACGGCGACGGCCAGCAACGCGGCGGTGATCAGGGGCACGAGGACCACGCCACGGGAGGCCGGGGTGGTCTGCGCGTTCCAGATGCCGCCGGTCCCGGCCAGCGCCCCGAGTGGCCCCGCCCAGTTCTCCGCCCGAGCAGAGAACGCGACGACCCCGGCCGGGTCGGAGCGACCAGTGCCGGCACTGGCGAATCCGGCCACCAGCCACGGCGCGTTGAGCAGCACGATCAGCCCCAGCGCGGACGCCGCCGTCCGGGCCGCCGCGGCGTACCGTCCGGGCAGCAGCACCGCCGTCGCGACCAGCGCGATCACCCCGCCGGTGGGCGTGATCGCGGACGCGGCCGCGGCGAGCAGCAGCCGGGGCAGCGCGCCGGGTCGGCCGGTCCGGACCCCGATCACCGCCCGGGCCAACCAGGGCAGCGCGGCGTACGCGACGAGCAGCCCCCACTGCCCGATCAGCAGCCGCTCGGCGAGGTAGGGCGTCCACGCGTACGCGAGCGCGGCGACCGCCCGCACCGCCACCCTGTCGGTCGGCACCAGCCGGGCGGCGCCCAACGCGGCGAGGTAGAGGATCGCCACCAGTACCAAACGCTGCAGCAGCCAACCGGGCACAAGCTGGCTGGCCAGCGCCACCACCGCGTCCTGTGGGACCGCCCGGGGCAGGGCGGAGGCGGGAGCGATCGTGTCCCAGGTCAGCGGCTGCCGTGGCACGAAGACCATGTCGTAGCGAAGCACGTACCCGGGCAGCGCCAGCGGAGCGAGCACCACCGCCGTCACGGCTGCGGCCACGCCGTGCGGCACCAGCCGTTCGCGCATCCGTCGACCTCACACACCTGCCGGGCGCGGTCCCGGCCCGCGCTGGTGGCGGACACTGTACGCGGGCCGGCCGGTGCCCCGGAGCGGTGCGAACCAGCCGTTGACCTGATGGGGTCATCGGGCGGGGTTGTGGCAGTCTTCCCGCCATGGCATTGACGGGACCCGAGCCGGTTGGCGCGCGGAACGAGGCCGAACGGGCCGGCGGCTGGCTGGGCGCCAACCCGCTGCGGACGGTCGCGATCGCGATGATCGTGTTCAGCGTGTTCTGGCGGGGCCAGCTCGCCGCCCGCGGTTACCTCGCGGCCGACGACTACGTGCTGATCACCCAGGCCTTCGAGTCGGACCTCACCCTGGCTCACCTGCTCACCCTGTACAACAATCACTTCATGCCGGCGGGCCGGCTGCTGATCTGGCTGGTCACCCACGCCTTCGGGATCACCTACTGGCCGTACGTGCTGCTGATGACGGCTGGCCAGGCGCTGCTGGGCGTCGCCTTCTACCGGCTGCTGCGCTCGCTGCTCCGGCCGGGTTGGCTGCTGCTCGTCCCCCTCGCGATGCTGCTGTTCAGCCCGCTGACCCTCGAGGCGACCTCCTGGTGGGCGGTCGGCGTGAACATGCTGCCGATGCAGCTGGCGATGGTGCTCGCGCTCGGCGCGCAGCTCAAGTACGTACGAACGGGCCGGAAGCGGCACCTCGTGTCGTTGCTCCTCGCCGTCCTGCTCGGCCTTCTCTTCTTCGAGAAGGCGCTGCTGGTCGTTCCGCTGGTCTTCCTCTTCACCGCCTGCCTCTTCGTCGACGGCGGGCCGGTGCGCACCGTGCTGACCGCCGTCCGCCGGTACTGGCCTTCCTGGTTGGTACTGACCGCCGTCTCGCTGGGCTTCCTCGGGTCCTACCTTGTTCGGTCCGAGTCCTCGCTCCGCCGTCCGGAGTCTCCCGGTGAGGTGCTGTCGTTCCTCCAACAGATGCTCGGGTCCACCCTGGCGCCGGGGTTGCTCGGCGGCCCGTGGCGGTGGCTCGGCGCCGGCGACGGCGCACCGGTCGTCGCGCCGCCCGAGTTGGCCCGCTGGGTGGCCTGGACGGTCTTCGCGGCCCTGATCCTGGTCACCGTCCGGCTGCACCGCCGGGCCGGACGCGCCTGGATACTGCTCGGCGGCTACCTGGTGCTGGTTTCCGCGCTGCTGGCAACCACCCGGCTCGGCTCCGTCTTCAGCGCCGTGGCCGGTGGCGTGCCCCGGTACGTCAGCGACGTGGTCGTGGTCGCTGCCCTCTGTGTCGGTGTCGCCCTCCTCGGGCTGGCCCAGCCGGGTCGGGTGCCACTGGCCGCGGCCGAGCCCCGGCCGAACGAGCCAGCCACGCCGCTTCCGCCGGCACCGTCGGAGCCAGAAGCAGAACGGGAGCCGGACGGGCCGCCGGTGGCCGTTCAGCCGACGCCGGTCCCCGCGTCCGCGTTCCGGATGGGCGTCATCCATGCCGAGGCGCCCTCCGATCCGGATCCGACGCCGACCGCCCCGGCCGAGCCGCCGCAGTCCGATCCGACGTCGGGTTCTACCGGAGCCGACGCCGGCGCGGCGACCCCGCCCACCGGCCCCGACGCGCCGGTGCCGTCCGGACCGACCCGGTCCGCCCCGGAGACCGCGGACACGCCGACTCCCGTGGCACCCGGGCCAGGTTCACAGCCCACCGGGGCCGCTCCTGCCGGCGTGGATCCAGAACAGGGGCGACCGGACCTGCTGGCGGCGCTCCCGGCCCGCTACCGCGAACTGGTCAGCGCCGGGCTCGCCCTGCTGCTCCTGGCCGCCGGCCTCGGCACCGCCTGGACCACCTCCCGGTACAGCGACGAGTGGGCCGGCAAGTACGGCCGGTCCTACCTGGACACCGTGCGTATCGAGCTGGCCAGCGCCCCGCCCGGGACCGTCTTCTTCGACCAGACCGTGCCACCGAGCGTGGTGCCCGCCCTCTCGTCGCCGTACAACCTGCAGTCCCGGTTCTTCGCGGCCGCCGGCTTCCGGCCCGTCTTCGTGAAGGAGGCGGAGACTCCGTCGGTGCTGGACGCCTCAGGCCACGTCCACGCCGCGGAGATCACCGGAAGCACCATCAAGCCGGGCCCGCAGGAGGGCTGCGGCTACCTGGTGCCGGCCGGGCAGCCCGTCCGTATGCCGCTGAACGAGCCCCGTGACGACTGGTACTGGGTGGCGCGCGTCGGTTACCTGAGCTCCACCACCGGCACGGCCACCCTGCGCCTCGGCAGCGGGGAGCGGACGTTCACCGTGAAGCAGGGGCTCAACCAGTGGTTCTTCGACATCGTCGGTGGCGGGGACGCCGTGGAGCTGACCCTGCACGCAGCCGAGGGCGCCCTGTGCACCAACGAGATCGCCATCGGGAATCCAGCACCGAAGCAACCGTGAGGCCGGACTACTCGGGGCGGAAGAGCACCGAGTTGACGTACCGCGGCCGGGGCCAGAGCACCCGCCGTGCGAAGCTCTGCCCGACGCGGACGATCGCACGACGCTGGTGCCCACCGAGATCGAAGTCGGCCAGCGGCACCCAACTGGGACCCGGCAGCACGTACCCGCGATAGCCCCAGGCGGTGAGCAACTCCAGCAGGGGTTCGACCGGCTGGATCCTCTCCTCAACCTCGACCAGCAGCACGGGCCGGTCCCGGCGGACCGTCTCGGCGGCGCCGCGCAGCGCCGGCAGTTCGTGCCCCTCGATGTCGATCTTCATGAAGCGCACGTCGGTCAGGCCCAGTAAATCGAGCGTGACCCGCCGGACGGAGACCGGCGTGCCCTGGTCCACCTGTTCGAGGGAGGAGGTGCCGACGATCGCCCCGCCCTCGGGCAGGAAGAGGGACGCGGTTCCGGTGTGGTCCGAGACGGCCGCCTCGACCACCCGCACGTCGGAGAAGGCGGCCCGCAACTGTCGGGCCAGCGGCGGGGTCGGCTCCACCGCGACCACCCGATCAGCGATCCGGCGCAGCCGCCCCGTCCACGGGCCGTACCAGGCGCCCACGTCGACGGCGGTGCCGCCGCGCGGTACGAACTCGGCCAACCGGGCCAGCTCCGGCTCCACCCGCGGATAGACCAGTCGGATCGCGTCCGCCAGGAACCGTTCGGGGAGCCTGGCCGCGAGCCCGGAAGTCGCTGCGGGAGACATCGTCGACGCCATGAGGCAGCACACTAAACCCTCCCGGTCACCGGGGGCAGGGGTCGTGGGTGCGGGGCTGACGGTCCGGTTGGTGGACCGGTACCGTTCCCGGGTCGGGCCAGGTGCCCGGACGATCCGGCCGCGACACCTACGGTCCGCGCCGGACGGCGGCGCAGCGACCGGGGCGGCATGACGCAGACCAGGGGCACGGACACCGGTGGGCGGCGACTCGGCGCCGCCGGCGCTGCCGTCATGCTCGCCACCACGCTGACCAATGCGCTCGCCTATGCGGTCCCCGTGCTCGGCGCCCGGCAACTCACCGCCGCCGACCTGGGCGCGCTCGCCACCGCCTTGGCACTCGCCGCCATCGCCGCGGTGCCCGGCTTCGGCCTCCAGATAGCGATCGCCGCGCACCGGGCACGACATGGCACCACCAACACCACCCGGCTCGCCCTGCTCACCGCCACGTTCACCACCGGTCTGACCGCGGCGGCGGCGCCGCTGCTCGCCCCGGCGCTCCGCCTGTCGCTCGCCCTCACCCTGCTGCTCGCGGCGAGTACCTTCGCCACCGTGCTCGCTGGCCGGTGGCTCGGCGAACTGCAGGGTGACCAGCGCTTCCTTCGGCTGTCCGGCGCGATGACCGTGCTCGCCGCCGGCCGGTACGGGGGCCTGGTCGTCGGGTTGCTGCTGAACCGCGGCCCGGTGGGTTGCCTGCTGCTCGGCACGCTCACCGGATTCCTGGTGCTGCCGCTGCTGGCCCGGATCGCGTCGCCGGCGCGGGCCACACCGCTGGCACACGTGCTGGCCGGGCCGGTGGCCGAGCGGCCGACATCGGCAGGTGGCCCGGACCGTCTGCTCACCGGCCCACAGGTGATGACGGCGTGCGCCGCCACCCTGGCGATGCTCGTCATCTCGTACGCCGATCTGCTCCTCGCCCGCCAACTCCTACCGGCCACCGGCTCCGGCGGTTACGCGGTCGGTTCGGTGCTCACCAAGGGGGCGCTCTGGGCGCCGCAGGTGGTGACCCTCCTGGTGCTGCCGCGCCTCGCCCTGGGCGACCGGCGGGCGCGAGCGGTCGCGCTGGGGCTCATCCTGGCCTGCGGCGCGGTGCTGGTGGCCGCCTCCGCGGTCGCCGGCGAGCTGGCCTTCCGGCTGGTGGGCGGCGCGGACTACCTGCACCTGGCCGGCGAGGCCCCGCTCTTCGCCGCCACCGGCGCGCTCTACGCCGTGGTGTTCATGCTGGTGAACGACAGGGTGGCGACCGGTGCGAGGTGGCCGTCCGCGCCGCTGTGGGTGGCCACCGCCGGCCTGGTCGCGGCGGCGCTGCTGGTCGCGCCGCGCACGGTCGAGGGCGTGCTCAGCTGCGCGCTGGTCACCGCCGCTCTGACCGCAGCCGTGCTGAGCTGGCTGGCCTTCCGTCCCACCCGCGGCTGACCCGGCTCCACCCTCCGGCGGCGTGCCGTGAAGGAGCGAGCGGGTCAGTCGCCGCCGGCCAGCCAGTCGCCGAGCAACTGGTGGTCGATCGAGTCGACCCGACCGAGCGGACGACCCGAGGCGACCCGCTCCCGCAGCTCAGCCCGGGTGA
This sequence comes from Micromonospora acroterricola, assembly GCF_003172955.1. Classification (GTDB taxonomy): domain Bacteria; phylum Actinomycetota; class Actinomycetes; order Mycobacteriales; family Micromonosporaceae; genus Micromonospora; species Micromonospora acroterricola. Next base: position 21,693 of record NZ_QGKR01000094.1, read on the forward strand.
ACCAGCGCGCCTCCAGCAGCTCCACGCCGTCCACCCGCACCTCGTCCGAGCCGGCCGTGGCGCGGAAGCCCACCATCAGCCCGGCCGGGAACGGCCACGCCTGCGACCCCTGGTAGGCCAGGCCGGTCACGGTGATCCCGGCCTCCTCGGCCATCTCCCGCCGGACCGCGTCCTCCAGGCTCTCGCCCACCTCGACGAAGCCCGCGAGAGTCGAGTACGCGTCCTCGCGCGCACCCGCGTGCCGGGCCAGCAGGCAGCGCTCCGGCACGCCCGGTTCGTCGGGCGCCACCACCAGGACGATGATCGCCGGCTCGATCCGGGGGAAGAGCAGCCGCCCACACTCCCCGCCGGTGCAGGTGCGGACGTGTCCACCGCCGTCGGAGACAGCCGCGGCGCCGCACGTGCCGCAGTACCGCTGCTGCCGGTGCCAGTGCAGCACCCCCCGGGCGTACGCCTGGACGGCCGCGTCGCTGGCGTCGAGCCGACCCACCAACGCCCGTACGTCGACGGCCCGCGCCGCGCCTGCCATCTCCACGGCGGACTGCTCGGGGAGCGCGGAAAGGTCCACGGCGAACACGGCCGTGTCCCCGTCGAGCCCCAGGAAGACGGTCGCGTCGGCGGCGGACCGGACGAGCGACGCCCGGTCCGCGGTCAACCGGACGGGGCCGTCCCCGTCGACGAGACAGCGGTCCCGCCAGAGCGGCAGCACCACGCTCGTCGGATCGGCAAGCATGGCGTCCAGTCGGGCCGGATCGGCGCGCAGCGCCCCCGCCCGGTCCAACCACCCGCCGCCGTACGCCAACACCCGCTCCGCAGTGGTCACAGCGCCACCGTGCCACGTCGGCGGTCCCGCGCGGGCACCGACCCCGCCCCGGCGCGACACGCCGGAGACGACACGCGATACCCGCGCAGGTGGGCGCAGCCCACGAGGACGGCAGGGCATTCGTTACCGTAGGGATCCTCCGGGAGGGGGGACCTCCCGCGGCACCTGGCGATCGAGGTTCCAGTGACGCTGTACGGCGAAAAGAGTCCACCCGCCGACGACCGGCCCACGGTGCAGGTCACCGCGGTCACCTGGCCCGACGACGGCTCGGAGCCGGCCACGGCAGCCCCCTCGGGCGAGCCGGAGAGCGGCCCGAGCCGGCCGCGCCGGGTACGGATGCTGCTCGCCGCCGGCATCACCGGCGGTGTGCTCGCGGCCGTGGCGGGCGCCGGCGCCTGGGCGTACGCCGGGGACGTCCCCCGGGGCACCAGCGTGCTCGGCGCCGAGTTGGGCGGCCGGAGCCGCACGGACGCTCACCGGGAGCTGCGGGCGGAGCTGGACCGCCGGGCGGCGGCCCTCACCGCGCCGGTGCGGGTCACCGTCGGGGAGCGCACCGCCGAGATCAACCCGGCCGATGTGGGGTTGGGCGTCGACGTGGCAGCCACCGTGGCGGCCGCCACGGCAGCCGAAGCGCACCCGGTCAGCCGGCTGGTCGGCTCCCGCACCGTCGACCCGGTGGTCACCGTCGACGTTGCCCAGCTGGACGCCGCGCTCCGCAAGGTGCTCGGCAACCAGGTTCGCGGGATGACGATGCCGGCGATCACCTATCAGGGCACCACCCCGAAGGTCGTCCAGCCCAAGCCGGGGCTGGCGTTCGACCCGCAGCGCTCCGCCGAGGCGGTTCGCGCCGGCTGGTTGGCCGGCACCCCGGTCACCGTGCCGCTCGTGGAGAGCCAGCCGGCGACCACCGCGGAGGAGGTGGACCGTCTCGTCGCCGAGCTGGCGAAGCCGGCGGTCGCCGCACCCGTCACCCTGCGTACCGACCGGGGCTCGCTGACGGTCCCACCCGCCGCCATCGCGAAGAGCCTGCGGTTCACGGCCGACAAGGCCGGTCAGCTCACCCCGACGGTGGACGTCAAGCGCCTGCGCTCGGCGCTCGGCGACGACCTGGACTCCATCGAGGTGCCGCCGAAGGACGCGACGATGACCATCTCCGGTGGCCGACCGAAGGTCACCGAGGGGAGGCCCGGACAACAGCTGGACTCGGCCGCCCTGGGCCGTGACCTGCTGGCCGTGCTGCCGAAGTCCGACGGCCGCGAGGTGAGCGGCGAGTTGAAGCCGACGCCGCCCGCGCTGACCGCGGAGAAGCTGGCCGGTCTGGGCATCAAGGAGCGGGTCTCCACCTTCACCACCCGCTTCACCGGAGGCATGGCCTCCTCGCGCAGCCAGAACATCGCCACCATCGCCAAGGAGGTCGACGGCACCGTCGTGCTGCCGGGGAAGACGTTCTCGCTGAACGGCCACACCGGCGAGCGCGGCTACGCGCAGGGCTACCGCGACGCGCCGGTGATCCTGGACGGCAAGCTGGTGCCCGGCGTCGGTGGCGGCACCTCGCAGTTCACCACCACACTCTTCAACGCCACCTACTACGCCGGCCTGGAGGATGTCGAGCACAAGCCGCACTCGTACTGGTTCGACCGGTACCCGGCGGTCATCGAGTCGACCATCTTCTGGCCGAACCTGGACTTCAAGTTCCGCAACAACACCAAGTACGGCCTGCTCATCGACACCTCGTACACGTCGAGCACGATCACCGTGTCGATCTGGAGCACGAAGATCTACGACAGCGTCAAGACGGAGTACGGGCCGCGCCGCAACATCACCACGCCGAAGCTCATCCACCTCGAACCCGGCCCGACGTGCATTCCGAGCAACGGCATCAACGGCTTCACCCAGGACGCCTTCCGGGTCATCAAGAAGGACGGCGCGGTGGTCAAGCGGGAGAAGTTCACCTGGCGCTACGACGCCGAGCCCCGCTACGTCTGCGGCCCGAAGCCGTCCTGAGCCTCGCCAGGGTCCTGCGCAGTGGACCGACCTCCGGGCGCCTGACCAGTAGCCTGGCGCCATGCCGGCCTCCGGGGATCAGGACGCGCTCGTGCTCGGCGCTTTGGAGTGTTACCAGCGCGCGGTCACTCGGGTGGCGGAGGACTTCGCCCGCCGGGGTGCCCTCGTACAGCCCCTAGACGTGGACCTGGACATCCTCGACGCTCTGATCGTGCGTTACCGCACGCGAGGGGAGGCGAGGGAGAGCTGGTTGGGCAGCCTGCCGGTGACCAGCGACCTGGAGCGGGCCGTCGCCGAACTCGCGGACATGCTGCAGGAGGAGGAGTTCGACGAGGGCGACATCAGCTGGCCCGGTTGCACGGCCGGCGACACCCATCCCCCTACCGCGGCCGTGGTGGACGGCGTCGCCTGCTGGCAGTGCCCGCGCAGCCGGGCCGTCCTCTCCCGGATCCTATAGCGATCTCCGGATACGGAAATGCGTCAGGGCCACCCCCTGATGGGGGTGGCCCTGACGAAAGATTGTCCGGCGGCGTCCTACTCTCCCACACCCTCACGAGTGCAGTACCATCGGCGCTGGAGGGCTTAGCTTCCGGGTTCGGAATGTGACCGGGCGTTTCCCCTCCGCCATGACCGCCGTAACTC
>NZ_QGKR01000243.1 GCF_003172955.1 Micromonospora acroterricola
GTTCATGTCCCTCCCCCTCTACATCCGTCCCTCTGTCGTCCCCCGGCGTCCCTGGATCCCCCACGGATCCCGCGGACCCCGTCCCCGGTTGGTGCATCGCCTTCACCCGTCGGCGGGACCGTTCGCGGTCGGTCCGCCCTTGCTGTGTCGCGTTCGGGTCGAGCCGCTCCGCGGCCCGCAGCCGCACGGAGGCGGCGCGCGGGTTCGCGGCGACCTCCGCCTCCCCGGGCAGTTCGGCGCCCCGGCTGAGCAGCCGGAACGTCGGACCCGACCCGGGCAGTTCGACCGGGAGGTCGACCGGGCCCTTACTGCGGACCCGGTCCGCGAGCGCCACCTTGGTGAGCCGGTCCTCCAACGAGTGGTAGGACAGGACCACCATGCGACCGCCCACGGTCAGTGCGTCGAGCGCGGACGGCAGCGCTGCTTCCAGCGCTGCCAGCTCCTTGTTTACCTCGATCCGTAAAGCCTGAAACGTTCTCTTTGCCGGGTGTCCGCCCGTTCGTCGGGCCGGTGCCGGGATCGAGTCCCGGACCAGCTCCGCCAGCCGCGCGGACGAGGTGATCCGGGCGCGTTCCCGCTCCCGGATGATCGCCGAGGCGATCCGGCCGGCGAACTTCTCCTCGCCGTAGACCCGCAGCACCCGGGCCAGGTCCGGGTGCGGATAGGTGTTGACCACCTCCTCGGCGGTCACCCCCCGGGTCTGGTCCATCCGCATGTCCAGTGGCGCGTCCTGCGCGTAGGCGAACCCGCGGTCGGGCGCGTCCAGTTGCAGCGACGAGACACCCAGGTCGAACAGGATCCCGTCGATGCCCGGATAGCCCAGCCGGTCCAGCACCTCGGGCAGCTCGTCGTAGACGGCGTGCTCCAGGTGCACCCGGTCGGCGAACCGGGCCAGCCGGACCCGTGCGTGTGCCAGTGCCTCGGTGTCCCGGTCGAGCCCGATCAGGATCGTCTCCGGGTGCGCCTCGAGCACCGCCTCCGCATGCCCGGCCAGGCCGAGCGTCGCGTCGACGTGCACCGTCCGGCCGCCTCGACCCAGGGCGGGGGCCAGCAGCTCGAGGCACCGCTCGAGCAGCACCGGCACGTGCGTGCCGCGCAACTCCCCCATGTCGACCCCCACTGGTTGAAACGTCCGTTCGTTCGTGCGCCCTGTCGTCGACGGCGCCGCCGTCGTACTGCCAGATCCCCATCCGCTCCCGCCGGCACCGGGCTCCGCCCGATGACTGGATCGTGCGCCTGGCACCGGGGAAGGGATGCCAGGAACTCGAAAGCGGCTGGAGATCTCGCAGTACGTCGGGCGCCTTTCGCCCTACAGACCGCCGGGCAGCACCCCCTCCTCGATGTCGGCGAAGTCGTCTTCGCTCTCGGCGAGGTAGGTTTCCCACGCGGCCCGGTCCCAGATCTCCACCCGCGTGCTGGCCCCGATCACGACCAGGTCGCGGTCGAGCCCGGCGTACGCCCGCAGGTGCGCCGGGATGGTCACCCGGCCCTGCTTGTCCGGCACCTCGTCGTGCGCGCTGGCGAAGAAGACCCGGCTGTAGGCCCGGGCCGCCTTGTGTGTCATCGGCTGCGCGCGCAACTGCTCCGCGATCCGCTGGAACTCGGGTGTCGGGAAGACGTAGAGACAGCGATCCTGCCCTTTGGTGACCACGACACCCCCCGCCAGCTCATCTCGGAACTTGGCCGGAAGGATCAGCCGGCCCTTGTCGTCCAGACGCGGAGTGTGGGTGCCGAGGAACATCGGCCCTACCCCCTCGCCCCTGAGCGGCGTTCGCGGCGCCGCTGACCCCCCGGGCCGGTGAGCCCTCCCGGCCTCACCATTGGGCCCCACTCTACTCCACTTCCCTCCACCCGCAACCAGATTCGACCGCGTGGCGCGCCCGATCCGCCGGCAAAAGAGCACGTCACAAGGGGTGGAGCGCAGTGGAGGGCCCCGACCGCCCCTCGGCGTGGTCCGCTTTCCGACATAGATCGACTCCGCCCGGCGGAGGCCCATCCGGACACCGGCCCCCGCACCACGGCCGAACGGTTCGCCGTCGGCGGCGATCTGGTGGGATGGCCGGTCCGGTAACCTCGCTCGCGTGACGGACGCGAAAATGCCCCTACGGGCCAAGGTGGCCAGCTCCGTGTCACGGACCGCCGCGGCGCTCTCCCGGGCCGCCGGCCGTGGCGACGGTTCGGTGATCGGCGGGTGGATCGGCCTCAAGATCGACCCGGACCTGCTGGCCCACCTGTCGGCCGGGCGCGCCATCGCGCTCGTCTCCGGCACCAACGGCAAGACCACCACCACCCGACTGTCGGCCGCCGCGGTCGGCGTGCTCGGCCGGGTCGCCACCAACTCGTTCGGCGCCAACATGCCCACCGGGCACACCTCGGCGCTGGCCAAGGCCGGCAGCACCCCGTACGCCGTGCTGGAGGTCGACGAGCACTACCTCGCCCAGGTGCTGGAGGCGACCGAGCCGCACGTGGTCGCGCTGCTGAACCTGTCCCGTGACCAGCTCGACCGGGCCAAGGAGGTCGCCATGATGGCGCAGCTCTGGCGCGCGGCCCTGGTCCGGCACACCAACGTGCGGGTGGTGGCCAACGCCGACGACCCGATGGTGGTCTGGGCCGCGACCCCGCCGGCCGACCCCGACCGCGGCATCAACCCGCCGCACGTGACCTGGTTCAGCGCCGGCCAGCGCTGGCACGACGACTCCTGGGTCTGCCCCGAGTGCGGCTCCACCATCCAGCGCTCCGGCGACCAGTGGTGGTGCACCGGGTGCCCGCTGCGCCGGCCGGAGCCGCATTGGGTTGTCGAGGACGAGGGCGTGCTCGACCCCACCGGGGCCTGGCACAAGGTCTCCCTCCAGCTACCCGGCAAGGTCAACCTCGGCAACGCGGCGACCGCGCTGGCCGTGGCCGCCGAGTTCGGCGTCCGCCCGGTCGACGCGGTGTCCCGCCTCGGCATCGTCACCTCGGTCGCCGGCCGCTACGCGCAGGTGGACAAGGACGGGCGCAACATCCGGCTGCTGCTGGCCAAGAACCCGGCCAGCTGGCTGGAGGCCTTCGACATGGCCGACGAGGCGCCGACCCTGCTCTCCATCAACGCGCGCGACCCCGACGGGCTGGACACCTCCTGGCTCTTCGACGTCGACTTCGCCCCGCTGCGCGGCCGGCAGGTGCTGATCACCGGCGACCGGGCGTACGACCTGGCGGTCCGGCTGGACGTCAACGACGTGCCGTTCCAGCACGTGCGCACCTTCGAGGACGCGATCCGGTCGGTCCCGCCCGGGCGGCTGGAGGTCATCGCGAACTACACCGCGTTCCAGGACATCCGAGCGGAGTTGGACCGTGTCAACTGAAAGCCTGCGCATCGTCTGGATCTACCCCGACCTGCTCTCCACGTACGGCGACCGGGGCAACGCCCTGATCCTCGCCCGACGGGCCCGCCAGCGTGGCATGCCGGTCGAGGTGCTGGAGGTCCGCTCCGACGAGCGGCTGCCCGCCACCGCCGACATCTACCTGGTCGGCGGCGGTGAGGACGGCCCGCAGGCCCTCGGCGCGCAGCGGCTGATCGCCGACGGCGGCCTGCACCGGGCGGTCGCCCAGGGCTCGGTGGTGTTCGGCGTCTGCGCCGGCTACCAACTGCTCGGCACCTCCTTCTTCGCCAAGGGTGTCCAGTGCCGCGGCCTGGAGTTGCTCGACCTGCAGTCCGACCGGGGCCCGAGCCGGGCTGTCGGCGAGCTGGCCGGCGAGATCGACCCCCGGCTGGGCCTGCCCGCGCTGACCGGCTTCGAGAACCACGGCGGCCGCACCCACCTCGGCCCGGAGGTCTCCCCGCTGGCCCGGATCACCGCCGGTGTGGGCAACGACGGCAACACCGAGGGCGCCTGGCGCGGCAAACTGCTCGGCACCTACTCGCACGGCCCCGCGCTGGCCCGCAACCCGGCCCTGGCCGACCTGCTGCTGCGCTGGGCCACCGGCGCGCACCAGCTCCCGCCGTTGGACGACACCTGGTCCGACCGGCTCCGCAACGAGCGCCGCTCCGCAGTGGCCGCCGCCCGGGCATGATCCTGGCCGTCCGGCGGCTGCTCCGGCAGCCGTCGGCAGCCCGGTTTGCCCTGCTCCTACTGCTGATCGGCCTCTGCGGGCTGCTGCTGCTCCTGGCGCCCCGGCCGGATCCGGCGGAGCTGCCCCGGCTGGCCGACCGGCTGGGCGACCTCGCCCCGGTCGCGGCGATCCTCGGTGGCGCGCTGCTGCTGGTCGCGTTGGTCCCCCGCACCTTCATCACGCTCGCCGCGGGCGCGATCTTCGGCCCGCTGGAGGGCGCCGCGTACGCCCTGGGCGCCGCGCTGGTGGCGGCGGCGATCGGGTTCACGGTCGGCCGGCTGCTCGGCCGGGAGTTCGTCGCCGAACGGGTGCGTGGCCGGCTGGCCCGCCTGGACGGCTGGTTCGCCCGGCAGAGCGTGGTCGGCGTGGTCACCGTCCGGCTGCTCCCGATCGCCGGCTTCGGGCTGGTCAGCTACGGCTACGGCACCACCGGGGCCCGGGTGCTGCCGTTCCTGGCCGGCAGCGTGATCGCCTCCGCCCCGACTGCCTTCGGGTACGCCGCGATCGGCGCGGCCGTCAGCTCCCCCGGCCACGTCAACTGGTACGCCGCCGCCCCGGCCAGCCTCGGCCTGATCGCCAGCGTGGTGCTGATCCACCGGTGGTGGCGCGCCGAGCGGCGACGCCGAGCGGCATCGACGTGAGCGTGGACGAGCCGACCGACGTGACCGGCGAGCAGCAGCTCGCCGGTGGTTTCGTCGCCGAGGTGGTCCGGATGGGCGACACGGTTCGGCGTACCGCGCCGGCCAACCTGGACTTCGTGGGCGCGCTCCTGCACCACCTGGCCGGCGTCGGCGCGGACCTCGCGCCCCGGCACCTGGGCGTCGACGCCCGGGGCCGGCAGACGCTCAGCTACGTCGCCGGGCGGGTGCCGTGGCGGGACCGGGAGGACCCGGCGTTCTTCGCCGACCCGGCGCTGGTGCGGCTGGCCGAGCTGATCCGGCGGCTGCACGACGCGTGTGCGGGCACCGCGCTGGCCGGCGACGCCGAGACCGTGTGCCACCGCGACCTGTCCCCGAAGAACACCGTCTACCGGGACTCCCCCACCGGTCCACTACCGGTGGCCTTCCTCGACTGGGACCTGGCCGGGCCGGGTCGACGGATCGAGGACGTGGCGTTCGCCGGCTGGCACTGGGCCGCGTTGGGCGAGGGCGCCGACCCGGCCGAGCTGGGTCGGCGCTGCCGCCTGCTCTGCGACGCCTACGATGCCGCGGCGATCGGACCGGACCCGGTGCCACTCGCCCGGGACGAGCTGGTGGACGTCATGCTCGACCAGATCGAGGGCACCTGGCGCGGCATCGACGCCGGCGCCGACCGCGACGAACCGGGCATGCGCGGCCTGCGCGACGCAGGCGTGCTCGAGGGAGTACGCCACTGGCAGGACTGGCTGCTCACCAACCGCCGCACCGTCGCCGCAGCAGTGACCCCCTGACCCACCACCTGCGGCATGTCGCGGAGCCGGGGCGGATGCGCCGACAAGGCCGATGACTCAGAGGCATATTTATACCTCTGAGTCATCACGCTTACGGCAGTGTCCGCCTCCCGCAGACGTCAGGCCACGACCGAGACCATTCGGCCCTTCACGACGATGACCTTGCGGGGTTCCTTGCCGGCCAGGGCGGCGGAGACCGCGTCCAGGGCCGCCGTGCGGACGGTCTCCTCGGACGAGTCGGCGGGGACCTCGATCCGGCCACGGACCTTGCCGTTGACCTGCACCGGATAGGTCACCGTGTCCGCCACCAGCAGCGCCGGGTCGGCCGTCGGGAAGTCCGCATACGTCAGCGAGGTGTCGTGGCCCAGCCGGCGCCACAGCTCCTCCGCCATGTGCGGGGCGAACGGCGCCACCATCAGCACCAGCGGCTCGGCCACCTCACGCGGCGTCGCCGACAGCCGGGTCAGCCCGTTGGTCAGCTCGATCAGCTTGGCGATCGCGGTGTTGAACCGGATGGCGTCCATGTCGCCGCGGACCCCGTGGATCACCTTGTGCAGCAGCCGCCGGGTCGCCTCCTCGGCCGGGCCGTCGCTGACCCGCAGCGCGCCGGTCTCCTCGTCGACCACCGCCCGCCAGACCCGCTGCAGGAACCGGTACGAGCCGACCACCGCCCGGGTCTCCCAGGGGCGGGACACCTCCAGCGGGCCCATCGACATCTCGTACACCCGGAAGGTGTCCGCGCCGTACGCGGCGCACATGTCGTCGGGGGTCACCACGTTCTTCAGCGACTTGCCCATCTTGCCGTACTCGCGGTTGACCACCAGGTCGCCCAGGTAGTACGCGCCGTCGCGCTCCACGACCTCCTCGGCCTGCACGTAGCTGCCGCGCGAGTCGGTGTACGCGTACGCCTGGATCATGCCCTGGTTGAACAGCTTGCGGAACGGCTCGAAGGACGACACGTGCCCCAGGTCGAACAGCACCTTGTGCCAGAACCGCGCGTACAGCAGGTGCAGCACGGCGTGCTCGGCGCCGCCGACGTACAGGTCGGTGCCTCCACAGTCGCCCTCCCCGCGCGGGCCCATCCAGTAGCGCTCGTTCTCGGCGTCGACGAACCGCTCGCTGTTGGTCGGGTCCAGGTAGCGCAGCTCGTACCAGCAGGAGCCCGCCCACTGGGGCATCACGTTGGTCTCCCGGGTGTAGCGCTTCGGCCCGTCGCCCAGGTCCAGCTCCACCTCGACCCAGTCGCGGCGGCGCGACAGCGGGGTCTCCGGGTTCGAGTCGGCGTCGTTCGGGTCGAACGTCTTGGGGGAGAAGTCGTCGACCTCCGGCAGCTCGACCGGCAGCATCTCCTCCGGCAGGGCGATCGCCGTGCCGGTCTCGTCGTAGACGATCGGGAACGGCTCGCCCCAGTAGCGCTGCCGGGAGAACAGCCAGTCCCGCAGCCGGTAGGTCACCGCGCCGGCGCCGTGCCCGTTCGCCTCCAGCCACGCGATGATCGCCGCCTTGGCGTCGGCGACCCCCAGGCCGTCCAGGTCCAGGCCGCGCTCGGGTGCGGCGCTGTTGATCGCCGGGCCGTCCCCGGTGTACGCCTTGCCGTCGAAGCCCTCCGACGGCTGCACGGTCCGCACGATGGGCAGCTCGAAGACCTCGGCGAACGCCCAGTCCCGCTCGTCCTGGGCGGGCACCGCCATGATCGCGCCGGTGCCGTAGCCGGCCAGCACGTAGTCGGCGATGAAGATCGGGATCTGACCGCCGGTGACCGGGTTGGTGGCGTACGCCCCGATGAAGACACCGGTCTTCTCCTTGGTGTCGGCCTGCCGCTCGATGTCGGTCTTGGCCGCCGCCGCCTTGCGGTACGCCTCGACGGCCGCCCGCGGGCTGGCGTGCCCGCCGGTCCAGGCGTCCCGCGTCCCCTCGGGCCAGGCGGCCGGCACCAGCGTGTCGACCAGCTCGTGCTCGGGGGCCAGCACCATGTAGGTGGCGCCGAAGATGGTGTCCGGCCGGGTCGTGAACACCCGCACCGGCTCGCCGGCGGTCGGGAAGTCGATGTGGGCGCCGGTGGAGCGGCCGATCCAGTTGCGCTGCATGTGCTTGATCGGCTCGGGCCAGTCCAGGCTGTCCAGGTCGTCCAGCAGCCGGTCGCCGTACGCGGTGATCCGCATCATCCACTGCTTCAGGTTGCGCTTGAAGACCGGGAAGTTGCCCCGGTCGGAGCGCCCGTCAGCGGTGACCTCCTCGTTGGCCAGCACGGTGCCCAGCCCGGGGCACCAGTTGACCGGGGCCTGCGAGACGTACGCCAGCCGGTGGTCGTCGACGATCTGGCGACGCTCGGCGACGCTCAGCTCGGCCCAGGCCCGGCCGTCCGGGGTCGACCGGTTGCCGCCCTCGAACTCGGCGATTAGCTCGGCGATCGGCCGGGCCCGCCCGGCGTCGCGGTCGTACCAGGAGTTGAAGATCTGCAGGAAGATCCACTGTGTCCAGCGGTAGAAGTCGGTGTCGATGGTCGCCACCGACCGGCGCTCGTCGTGCGCCAGCCCCAGCCGGCGCAGCTGCGCCTTGTACCGCTCGATGTTCGCCACCGTGGTGGTGCGCGGGTGGGTGCCGGTCTGCACCGCGTACTGCTCGGCGGGCAGGCCGAACGCGTCGAATCCCATCGCGTGCAGCACGTTGCGCCCGGCCATCCGCTGGTAGCGGGCGAAGCAGTCGGTGCCGATGTAGCCCAGCGGGTGGCCGACGTGCAGGCCGGCGCCGGACGGGTAGGGGAACATGTCCAGCACGTACAGCTTCTCCGCGCCGGCCCGGGGGTGGTCCGGGTCGGCCAGCGGGCCGGTCGGGTTCGGGGCGTGGAAGGTGCCCTCGCGCGCCCAGGTGTCCTGCCAACGAGTCTCGATCTCGTCGGCCAGGGCCGCGGTGTACCGGAACGGGGGAATGTCGCCCGCCGGTGCGGCTGCCTCACTCATCGTCTCTCCTCGCTTCGCTTCGCTTCGTCTCGGCGCCACCGGGCCGGGCCGGCGACGGGCACAAAAAAGCCCCTCGCGCAGGAGGGGCCGCCGTGCTGTCGCGCGTTCAGCGCATCAGCACGGCCCGGTAAGAAGCAGGAAGACTCCGGCCATGTCCGGCAGTGTACCTCGCCGCCGGTCGGGACCGGCGGGCCCGGGGACGAGCAGGGCGTGATCCCTCGACTCGGCGAATATCGGTGCGTAACCGACGGACTACCTGCGGGGGTCGGCGATAACGACAAACATGGTTAGCCTGAGAGGCCAGTGAGATTTCTGCGGCAAACGAGGCTCGACGTCGCGAACCCAACGGCGGGTCCAGGTGCTCTCTACAGAGCTGCCGTGACGGCGACGAGGAGGAGGCCCGTGACACAACAGACCTGGGACGAGGTGGGCGGCCTGTTGCCGCACGACGAGTTCCGCGCCGCCAGCGAGGCCATCGTGGCCAACATCGAGCAGGTCATCGAGGGTAAGACCGCCACCGTGCGGCTCGCCCTGGCCGTCCTGCTCGCCGAGGGTCACCTCCTCATCGAAGACGTCCCCGGGGTTGGCAAGACCAAGCTGGCCAAGGCCCTCGCGCGGTCGATCGACTGCACGGTGCGGCGCATCCAGTTCACCCCCGACCTGCTGCCCAGCGATGTCACCGGCGTCAGCGTCTACAACCAGGAGACGCACGACTTCGAGTTCCGCCCCGGCGCCGTCTTCGCCAACCTGGTCGTCGGCGACGAGATCAACCGGGCCTCGCCGAAGACCCAGTCGGCGTTGCTGGAGTGCATGGAGGAACGGCAGGTCACGGTCGACGGCGTGACCTACCAGTTGCAGACCCCCTTCATGGTCATCGCCACCCAGAACCCGATCGAGATGGAGGGGACCTACCCGCTGCCCGAGGCGCAGCGCGACCGGTTCACCGCCAGGATCGCGATGGGCTACCCGGACGCCGGCGCCGAGCTGGCGATGCTGGACGGGCACGGCGGCACCGACCCGCTGAACGAGCTGCGCGCGGTCTCCGACGCGGACATCGTCCGGCAGCTCATCGCCACCGTCCGGCAGGTGCACGTCGCGGACGCCGTCAAGCAGTACGCCATCGACCTGGTCACCGCCACCCGCGAGGCCCCCGACCTGCGCCTGGGCGCCTCCCCCCGGGCGACCCTGCAGCTGCTGCGCACCGCCCGGGCGGTCGCCGCCCTGGAGGGGCGCGACTACGTCCTCCCCGACGACCTGCAGGCCCTCGCGGTGCCGGTGCTCGCGCACCGGATCATCCCGACCGCCGACGCGCAGCTCGCCCGGCGCACCACCGACGCGATCGTCTCCGAGCTGGTGCACCGGCTGGCGCTGCCACACGACCGGCAGCGCTCCCCCTACGACACCCGGCCCGCCACCGGCAACGGTCGCGCGCCCTACGAGCCGCGGAGGCCGTGACGTGCGTGCCGGGCTGCGCGGGCTGACCACCCGCGGGCGCTCGTTCCTGGCCGCCGCGGTCGCGGCGGCCATCTCGGCCGGCATCCTGGGCGAGAAGGACCTGCTCCGGGTGGCCGTGCTGCTGGGCATCCTGCCGCTGCTGGCCGCCGCCTACGTCGGGCGCAGCCGCTACAAGCTGGCCTGCAACCGCTCGCTGGACCCGCACCGGGTCCCGGTCGGGGCCAACTCCCGGGTGGTGCTGCGCCTGCAGAACCTGTCCCGGCTGCCGACCGGCACCCTGCTGCTGGAGGACCGGCTGCCCTACGCGCTGGGCAGCCGGCCCCGGGTGGTGCTGGAGCGGCTCGGCGCCCACCAGGCCAGCTCCGTGGCGTACACGGTGCGGGCCGACGTGCGGGGCCGCTACGACGTGGGCCCGCTGGTGGTCCGGATGACCGACCCGTTCGGTCTCTGCGAGCTGAGCAGGGCCTTCCCCAGCACCGACCACCTGACGGTGATCCCGCAGGTCACCCCGCTGCCGTCGGTCCGGCTTCCCGGGGAGTACGCGGGCAGCGGCGACAGTCGGGCCCGCTCGGTGGCGGTGCACGGCGAGGACGACGCGGCGACCCGGGAGTACCGGCGCGGCGACGACCTGCGCCGGGTGCACTGGAAGTCCACCGCGCGCACCGGCGAGCTGATGGTGCGCCGCGAGGAGCAGCCGTGGGAGAGCCGGGCGACGGTCGTTCTGGACACCCGCGCGTACGGCCACCGCGGCGACGGGCCGACGGCGAGCTTCGAGTGGGCCGTCTCCGCCGCCGCGAGCATCGCCGTGCACCTGCGGCAGGCCGGCTACAAGCTGCGCCTGGTCACCGGCTCGGGCGTCGACGTGGACGCCTCGGAGGCCGGCGGCGACGGGGCCCTGCTCGACCACCTCGCCGAGGTCCGGCTGGACCAGCGGGCCGAGGTGACCGGCCTGGTGCAGCGGGTGCGGCAGCGCGCCGACGGCGGCCTGATCATCGGGTTGTTCGGCGCGGTGACCGTGGCCGAAGCCGAGCTGCTGGCCGGGCTGCGGGGCAACGGCGCCACCTGCGTCGGCTTCCTGCTGGACAGCTCCACCTGGCTCAGCCTCCCGGAGAAGGCCCGAGCCGAGGCGGAGCACGCGCACGGCGCCGCCGCGCTCGCCATGCTGCACAGCGGTTGGCGGGTGGTCGGCGTCGACCACGGCAGCCGACTGCCGGCGCTCTGGCCCCAGGCGGGTCGGGGCTCCCAGGGCTTCGCCCTGCGCGCCGCGCTGGCTGAGACGGTCGCCGGCGGCGTGCGATGACCGGAAGGTTCCCCTCATGATCACCAGTCGGAACATCGGCGCGGTGGCGGCCGCCGCCACGCTGCTCGCCGCCGCGCCGCTGTCGGCCATCTTCGAGACCTGGACGTGGCTGGTCCAGTCCGCGATCGCGGTCGCCGTGGTGGCCGGGGTGGCGGCGCTGACCCGGCTCGTCCGGGCGCCACTGTGGGGTCAGGTGCTCGGCATGGTGGCCGCCCTGGTGCTCGCCCTGACCTGGCTGTTCCCCAGCGGGTCCGAGCTGCTCACGTTCCTGCCGACGCCGGCCACGTTCGGGCACTTCGCCGACCTGTTCACCGGCTCCATGCAGGACATGCGCTCGTACGGCGTGGAGGTCCCGGACACCGATCCCCTGCTGTTCATCACCGTGCTCGGCGTCGGTGGGGTGGCCGTACTGGTGGACCTGCTGGCGGTGGGTCTGCGCCGGCCGGCGCTCGCCGGGCTGCCGATGCTCGCCATCTACTCGGTGCCGGTCGCCGTCTACGTGAACAGCGTCCCCCCGGTGCCGTTCGTGGTGGGCGCCGCCGGGTACCTCTGGCTGCTGGTCACCGACAACGTCGACCGGGTCCGCCGGTTCGGCCGCCGGTTCACCGGCGACGGCCGGGACGTCGACGTGTGGGAGGCGTCGCCGCTGGCCGCCGCCGGCCGCCGCCTCGCGGTGGTCGGTGTGGCGCTGGCCGTGGCGCTGCCGCTGGCCGTGCCCGGCATGACCAGCGGGCTGCTCGACACGCTCGGTGGCGGGACGGGCAACGGCACCGGGCGGGCCGGGGCGGGCGGCTCGTCGGGCCGGATCGACCTGTTCGCCTCGCTCGCCGGCCAGCTCAACCAGTCCGAGGTGGCCGACCTGGTCAAGGTGACCACGTCCGAGCCGAGCCCGTTCTACCTGCGCTACGCCGTCGCCGACGAGCTGCGCCCGAACGGGTTCCAGGCGCGCAACCCGAGCGGCCGCCCCGTCAACCGGGACCTGCCGGACCCGACGGAGCGGGCCGGCCGGGGCGTCCAGCAGACCCCATACCGGGCGACCGTCGAGGTCACCAAGAGCCTGAGCATGTCCCTGATGCCGGTGTACGCCGAGCCGGTGCGCACCGACGACCTCAACAGCAACTGGCTGTACGACCCCAACCAGCAGGTGGTCTTCTCCAACCGGGAGAACTCCCGGGACAGGAAGTACTCCTTCGACTACATCCGCTCGACGTACACCCCGGCCGCCCTGCGGGCCGCGCAGCCGCTCCCGGCCGACCACCCGGTACGCCGGCAGCTGACCGCCACTCCCGGGCCGGTGCCCGAGGTGGAGGAGCTGGTCAAGAGCCTGGTCCAGGGCAAGCGCACCGACTACGACCGGGTGCTGTCGATCTACCAGCACTTCTCGGCGGACAACGGGTTCAGCTACCGGCTCAGCACCGAGAGCGGCAGCAGTGGCCAGGACATCGTCAACTTCCTGACCAACAAGGTCGGCTACTGCCAGCAGTACGCGGCGGCGATGGCCTGGCTGGTCCGCAGCGCCGGCATCCCCGCCCGGGTGGCGTTCGGGTTCACCAACGGCAGCAAGCGCGACGGTGACACCTACACGCTGACCAACCTCAACCTGCACGCCTGGACCGAGGTCTACTTCGACGGGATCGGCTGGGTGCCGTTCGACGCCACCCCGACGTACGGCGTGCCGGGCTCCACCCGGTCGGCCTGGGCACCGGACACCGACGCGGTCGAACCGTCCAGCCCGGACACCGGCGCCACGGACACCTCG
Source organism: Micromonospora acroterricola (assembly GCF_003172955.1). Taxonomy (GTDB): domain Bacteria; phylum Actinomycetota; class Actinomycetes; order Mycobacteriales; family Micromonosporaceae; genus Micromonospora; species Micromonospora acroterricola. Next base: position 12,996 of record NZ_QGKR01000243.1, read on the forward strand.
GCGGACCCGGACGCGTCGGCCGGCCCGACGGGTTCGGACAACGCCGACCGGGACACCGACTCCGGGCTCTCGCTCGCTGGCGAGACGCCGGCCGAGCAGGCGCCGGTGTGGCCGTGGTGGACGGCGGGTCTGCTGGCCCTGCTCGCACTGCTGGCAATTCCGGCGTTGCGCCGGCTGGCGCTGCGCCGGCGGCGGGGCTCCCGGGCGGCGGGCGCCGCGCGGGCCGCCACCCCGGCCGACGCCGCACCGGTCGACGGGGGACGCCTCATGGTGGTCGAGGCGGACGCCAACGCGGCCCGCGCGGACGCGCACGCCGCCTGGGCGGAGCTGCTCGACACGCTGGTGGACTTCCAGGTCCGGGTCGACCGCACGGAGACGCCCCGAGCGACCGCGGATCGGCTGGTCCGGGAGGCGGTCAGCGATGACGTCGCGGCGGTCGGCGCGGCCCGGCTGCTCGGCAGGGCGGAGGAGCGGGCCCGCTACGCGCGGGATCCGCTGACCGGTGAACCGCTGGTGCCGGCGCTGCGTGCCGTCCGAGGCGCGCTCGCCGCCCGGGCGGACCGCCGGACCCGGCTGCTCGCCGCCGTCCTGCCGCCGTCGGTGCTGCTGCGCTGGCGGACGGCACTGGCAGACAGCTCCGGCCGGATGGTGGCGCTGACCGGGCGGGCCCGGTACCGGCTGCTGCGCTGGAACCCGCGTCGACTGCTGGCCGACCGGGCAGCCCGCTGACCACTCCAGCCGGCCGCGCGGCCGGCTGGCCCACTCCGCAGGCTCGGGGCGGCGGTCCACTGACCGTCGCCCCGTTCCGGCCGAACGACGAGCTCGCGGCGCGCCGTGCGGGGCGGGCGGACGGTGCCGGGGCACGCGGATACGACAGCGGCCGCCGGGCTGTTCCGGCGACCCGCTCGTCGCGGCGTACGGCCCGCCTCAGCGGCGGGACGGGCTCAGCGGTGCCCCTCCGGGCGCTGCCGCCACCTGTCCTCCATACGGTCCAGGATCGACGGCCGGCGACCGGATCGGCCGCCGCCGCGGGGACGGCGACGACTGGTCGTGCCACCCACCACGTGCAGGTCGGGTGACTGCGCCCGCCGGTGCGACTGCACCGCGAAGGCGGCCGAGGCCAGCATGACGACGAAGCCGGCCACCGCCAGCGGTGGAGTCTTGATCACCGCGCCATAGACCAGTAGAGCCAAGCCAGCGATGATCACGCCGGCAGCGACGAGCAGGCGACGCCGCGCATGGAAGCGCGGATCGCTGGCGCGCACGGCCGAGGCGAATTTGGGGTCCTCGGCAAGCGACCGCTCGATCTGCTCGAACAGCCGCTGCTCGTGCTCCGAGAGCGGCACGGCACTCCTCCCCGGTCACGTTGGTCGGGCCCACTCGGGCCGACAGACCGTGGCAGCCATCCGGCTGCTTACCCGCAAGTCTACGAGGGGGGTCGCGCGTCGGAAAGCGGGACGACCTACGGGTGGGGTGGATTTTCGTTTCGACGGGGACCCCGGTCGCCCATCAGACTGGCCGGACCTATGACGGACCGCCCGAATCGGGCAGCGGCGGCGTCCGCGGCAGCTTCCGCCTCCCGCCATCCGCGCTCGGGCGCGCCGAGGGTCAGCTGCCGGGGCGCGCCCTCCGCCGGGGCGAGCCCCTCCACCCGGACACCGACGAGTCGGATCCGCTCGCCCGGGTCCAGTGCGGTGTAGAGCGCCCAGACCGTGTCGAACATCTCGCGGGCCGTGTCGGTGGGCACGGCGAGGGTGCGGGAGCGGCTGACAGTGCGGAAGTCGGCCAGGCGCACCTTGAGCGACACCGTCCGGCCCACCTGGCCGGAGGCGCGTAGCCGGACGCCGACCTTCGTGCTGAGCGCGAGCAGCGCGCGGCGGATCTCCAGCGGGTCTGCCACGTCGGCGTCGAAGGTCACCTCGGCCCCGATCGACTTGTCGACGTGCTCGGGGGTGACCCGGCGCAGGTCCCGCCCCCACGCCAGCTCGTGCAGGTGCGCCGCCGACGCGGCGCCCACCGCCCGGCGGAGCATGCCCAGCGGGGCCTCGGCGAGGTCGCCGACGGTGGCCAGGCCGAGCCGGCGCAGGGTCTCGGCGGCCCGCTCCCCCACACCCCAGAGCGCGTCCACGGGCAGGGGGTGCAGGAAGTCGAGAACCTGCCCGGGCGGCACGACCAGCAGACCGTCCGGCTTGGCGCGGGTGGACCCCAGCTTGGCCACGAACTTGCTGGGCGCCACCCCGACCGAGCAGGTCAGCTCCTGCTCCTCGGCGACCCGGCGCCGGATCAGCCCGGCGATGGCGGCCGGGGAGCCGAACAACCGGCGGGCTCCGGTCACGTCGAGGAACGCCTCGTCGAGGGAGAGCGGCTCGACCAGTGGGGTGACGTCCCGGAAGATCTGCATGACCGCCCGGGAGGCGGGCGTGTAGGCGCTGAAGTCGGGCGGCAGGTACACCGCGTGCGGGCACCGGGCCCGGGCCTGGCTGGTCGGCATCGCGCTGCGCACGCCGTAACGGCGGGCCTCGTAGCTGGCCGAGCTGACCACGCCGCGCGGGCCGACGCCGCCGACGACCACCGGTTTGCCGCGCAGCTCGGGCCGGCGGCGCACCTCGACGGCGGCGAAGAAGGCGTCCATGTCAACGTGCAGGATCGGGCTGTCGGAGTCGTCGGCGTCCGGCCCGAAGCGCGGATCGCCACCCCGGGGCAACGACTGACTGCGGCCCATCCCGGCAGGTTAACCCGGGGGTACGACATCACCGGCGGCCGGCGGTACGGAGCGCCGGTCGCTCAGCCGCGGACGACCAGCAGCGGCACGGTCAGCTCGGCGGCGGTGTCCGACCCGTGGTACGCCACCAGCCGGGACGCCATCGGCCGCTCGGTGCGCGTGGCCAGGACCGCGTACGTGTCGTTGCAGGTCACCACCACGTCGCCGATGCGACCCAGGTGCTCCTCGGGCACCGGCCCGAACCAGCCGGTCGCCACCGTCTCGTCCCGGGTGCGTACGCGCGCCGCGTCGCCGAGCACCGCCGACCAGGCGGCCACCACGTCGTCGACCGCGCCCGGCGCGACGTGCAGGTAGCGCACCCGGGCCTCACCGGCCACCAGCCGCACACCGTCGCGCAGCCGCGGATCGGTGTCCAGGTCGAAGCGGTGCGCGAGGGGCACGTTGAGCTGCCCGTGGTCGGCGGTCAGCAGCAGCGCCGCGTCCGACGGCAGCCCGTCGACCAACCGGGCGAGCAGGGTGTCCACCTCGCTGGCGGCGATCCGCCAGGGCGCCGAGTCCACCCCGCTGACGTGGCCGTGCCGGTCCAGGTCGGCGTGGTAGCCGGAGACCAGGGTGGGGCCCGGACCGGCGGTCAGCGCGGCCAGCATGGTCGCGGCCACCCCGTCCGCGCCGGTGGCGCCCCGGAAGTCACCGCCCCGGTTGGCGGCCAGGGTCAGGCCGCTGCCACCGAACTCCGGCCGGCTCACCACGCTCACCGCCACCCCGGCGGCGCGGGCCCGCTCCAGCTGGGTGGGCACCGGCTGCCAGCGCAGCGGCGACGGGTCGGCCGCCCAGTCCGTGTGGGTGAGCACCCGGTCGGCGCCGGGCACCCGTACGGTGAAGCCGAGCACGCCGTGCGCGCCCGGCGCGACGCCGGTGCCCAGCGTCACCAGGCTGGTCGGGGTGGTGGACGGGAAACCGGCGATGAGTGGCCGGCCCACCGTCGCGGCGAGCCCGGCGAGGGTCGGCGCGTGCGGAGCGGCGGTCGGCAGTTGGTACCAGCCGAGCCCGTCGACCAGCAGGACGGCGATGCGGCGTACCCCGGCCAGCGCGGGGACGAGCCCGAGGGGGTCGGACGACCCGGGCACGCCCAGCACGGCCAGCGCGCTGGGCAGCACGTCGGCGAGGCGGCCGCCGCCGTGGCCCGGCCCGAGGACGGCCAGCGGCGCCGGCGCGGCACCCGGCGGGGTGGTCATGCCGGCCGGCGGGCGAACAGGTGCAGTTGGGCGGCCAGATCCCGGTACGGGGACTGGGCAGCCAACGCCCGTTCCAGCTCGACCAGGGCGGCCGACTGCCCGTCGGCGACCGCTGCCGGCAGCAGGTCGGCCAGGACGCGTACCCCGTGGATCTCCTCGACCACGAGCCCGGCGGCGCCGAGCAGCGCGGCGGCGCCGGGGGCGTCGTAGCGCCGGCGCAGGGTGTCCCGCGGCCCGGCGGTGCCGGCGGGGTCGGCGGCCAGGGTGGACGCGACCTCCAGGTGGCCGTTCATCGCCCGGCCCAGCACGGCGGCTGCGCGGCCGGCCACCAGCACACTGCCGGCGCCGCCCGGGCGCAGCGCGGTGGCCAGCGCGGCCACCACCGGCGCCGGGTCGTCGACGACCTCCAGCACGGCGTGGCAGAGGACCAGGTCCACGCCGGCCGGCTCGACCAGCCCGGCGAGCGCGTCGCCGTCGCCCTGCACGGCGGCGATCCGGTCGGCCACCCCGGCCTCGGCGGCCCGGCGGGTGAGCGCGGCCAGCGCGTCGGGGCTGGCGTCGACCACGGTGACGCGGTGCCCGGCCCGGGCGAGCGGGACGGCGAAGCCGCCGGTGCCACCACCGACGTCCAGCACGGTGAGCTCGGCGTCGCCGCGCCGGTCCAGCTCGGCGCGGAGCACCGACCAGATCACGGCGGTACGGGGGGTCAGCGGCGGCCCGGCGAACCGGCCTCGGGTCTGCTCCACCCGGTCGAGCCTAGTCACCCGGTCCAGTCAGCCCTTGCGACCGGTGGTGGCGATGCCCTCGACGAAGTGCCGCTGGGCCAGGAAGAACAGGATGATCATCGGTACGGTGGCCAGCACGCTGCCGGCCAGCACGAGCTCCCACTGCTGCTCGCCGCCGTAGCCGAACCGGTCGAGCACCACCTTGAGCCCGCGCGGCAGCGTGTAGAGCTGCTCGTTGCGCAGGTAGATCAGCGGCCTGAGCAGGTCCGTCCAGCTGGCCTTGAACTCGAACACGAAGGCGACCAGCAGCGCCGGCCGGATCAGCGGGAAGGCCATCTTCCAGAACAGCTGCGGGTAGCTCGCCCCGTCCACCCGGGCGGCCTCGAAGTACTCCCGGGGCAACGAGAGCAGGAACTGCCGCAGCAGGAAGATGTAGAACGCCGAGCCGAACAGGTTGCCCGCCCAGAGCGGCACCTGGGTGTCGGTCAGGCGCAGCTCCGACCAGATCAGGTACGTGGGGATCATGGTGACCGCGAACGGCAGCATCATGGTGGCCAGCACCAGCCCGAAGAGCACGTTGCGGCCGGGGAAGCGGAAGTAGGCGAAACCGAAGGCCACCCAGGCGCTGGAGAGGGTCACCGCCGCGGCGGCGGCCACGCCGACGACCACGCTGTTGCCGAACCAGGTCAGCAGCGGCACGGCCCGCCACGCCTCGGCGTAGTTCTCCGGGGAGAACGGGGTGGGCAGGAAGCCGGGTGCGAAGACGTACTCGCGGGGGCGCAGCGAGGCGCTGACCAGCCACACGAACGGCAGCATGAAGATCACGGCGGCGCCGACCAGCGCCGCCACGAACAGCACCCGGTGCCAGAGTGGCCGGCGGGCCTCCTCGGCCGGAGGGCGGCGCGCCGCCGCCCGGGCCGGCTCGATGCCGGGTACCGGTGCGGCGGCGCTCCGTTCGACGGCGGTGGTCACGACTGTTCCCCGGCTGCTGGATCCTCCTCGGCCCGGGACCGCCGGGCGTTGGCCACCGGACCGTCGGTGATCTCGTATTCGCGGGGCTCGGTGTGCTGCTCGGGCACCCAGCCCGTGGTCAGCCGGGTCCGTCGCGCGTTGGCCACTCCGTTGTGGCCGGTCATCCCCGTCACTGGTCTTCTCCCTCGTAGTACACGAACCGGTTGCTGAGTTTTACCTGCACGAGCGTGATCACCAAAATGATCACGAAGAGCAACCAGGCCATCGCCGAGGCGAAGCCCATGTGCAGGAACTGGAACGCCTCCTGGAACAGGTGGATGACGTAGAAGCTGGCCGCGTCGCTGTTGAAGGAGTTCTGGGTCTCGCGGTTGCCGAAGTACATGGTGTAGACCTCGGTGAACATCTGCAGCGACGCGATCGTGTTGACGATCAGCGTGAAGAACAGCGCGCCGGAGATCATCGGCAGGGTGACCGCGCGGAACCGGGCCCAGGCGCCGGCGCCGTCGATGGAGGCCGCCTCGTACAGGTCACGGGGCACGTTCTGCAACGCCGCCAGGTAGATGATGACCGTGGAGCCGAGGCTCCACAGACTCATCAGGATGATGCCGGGCATCACCCAGTGCGGGTCCGTCGTCCAGCTCGGACCGTCGATCCCGACCAGGCCGAGCGCGCGGTTGATCAGGCCGTCCTGGGTGTTGAGCAGCAGCAGGAACAGGATGCCGACGGCCACCGCCGGGGTCATCACCGGCAGGTAGAAGACGGTACGGAAGAAGCCCTGCAACCGCCCGACCCGCTTGAGCAGCAGCGCCAGCCCGAGCGAGATGAGCATCACCAGCGGCACGTGCAGCGCCGTGTAGTAGACGGTGTTGCCGAGACTGCGGGCCACCGCCGGGTCGCTCATCAGCTCCCGGTAGTTGTCCAACCCGGTGTACTCCGGCGGGTTGATCACGTCGTACTCGGTGAAGCTCAACCAGAGACTGGCGATCATCGGGCCCGCGTAGAAGACCAGGAACCCGACGATCCAGGGCGCCAGGAAGAGGTACGCCCAGCGGGCCTCCCGCCGGGCCAGCGGCGTACGGCGGCGCCGGCCCGGGGCGGGAGCGGTGACGGTGGCCATCGTGGGCTACTTCGCGGCCTTGTCCAGCGCGGCGGTGGCCTCCTGCTGTGCCCGCCGCAACGCCTGCGCGGGCTGCTCCTGGCCGGCGAGCACCCGGTTGACCGCGTCGTAGTACGCCTTGTCGAACTCGGCGCCGGCCGGCGAGGCGGGCATCGCGAACGCGGCGTCCTGCACCGAGCGGATGGTGGCCACGGCGTCGTCGAAGCGCTTGTTGCCGGTCGGCTGGTACAGCTCCTCGAAGATCTTCTTGTCGGCGTCGGCGTTGGCGGTGTAGATACCGGTGAACGGCAGGCCGGCGCTCTTGCGGGCGTCCGCCCGGGCCTTCGCGGCGGCCATCCAGGTGTCGGTGGCGGTCATCTGCTTGACGAACGCGCACGCGGCGTCCGGGTTCTTCGCTCCCTTGGTGATCACCCAGGCCTGCCCGGCGGACTGGGTCAGCGGCTTGCCCTGCCGGTCCACGAACGGCTTGACCACCAGCTCGGCGGTCGGGGTGTTCTTGGCGGCCTGGTTGAGGAACCACTCCTCCATCGGCCAGGCCACGATCTGGTTCTTCGACAGCGGGTTCTGCGCGCCGAAGAAGTCGAAGGTGTCCCGGAACGACTTGAACCTGCCCCAGCCACCCTGCTGCTGGATCAGGTTCGCCCCGGTGGTCAGCGCCTCGATCACCTTGGGGTCGTCCAGCCTGGCGGTGCGGCCGTCGGCGGAGAGCATGTCGGCGCCGTTGGCCTTGGCCCACATCGGCAGGAACTCGGGGATCTTCGGGTCGATGCCGATCCGGGAGAGCCGGTTGCCGGACACCGTGGCCAGCTTGGCGTTGAGCCCGGGCAGCGCCGCCCAGTCGGCCAGGTTGACCTGGTCGGCGGTCATCCCGGCCTTCTTCAGCAGCCCCTCGTTGAGGTAGACCACCCGCACGGTGGAGAACTCCGGGATGCCGTAGACGGTGCCGTCCAGCGTGACCTGGGCGCGGGCCGCCGGCCGGTACTGATCCAGGTTGATGTCCTGCTTCTTGACGCAGTCGGTCAGTGGCTGGATCGAGCCGCGCTTGGCGTACGTGCCGATCAGCTTGCGATCCATGTAGACCAGGTCCGGGGGGTTGCCCGAGGCGACCGCGGAGAGGAACTGCTGCTCGTCGAAGGCGCCCTCGGTGACCTTCAGGTCGACGTCCGGGTGGTCCCGCTTGAACGCGTCGACCCGGGTGATGGCGATCTCGTCGGAGAAACCGAAACCCATGGTGCTGAGCGCGCCCTCGGTGGCGGTGCCGCCGCCCGCGTCGCTGCCGCCGCCGACTCCCCCGCACCCGCTGAGCGCCAGGGTGAGCACCCCGGCGAACGCGGTCGCCCGCACTGTCCGTGACATGAGACCCTCCCGATTCGCACGGGCCACCCTGCCCGCGCGACCTGCACTTCTCCTCTTCTCCGGATTTCCAAACATGGGGGGCCGATGCGTGCCGGTCACCGGAAGTCACGGGACGCGGGACTGACCGGCGGCTCGATCGCGTCCAGCCGGTCGGCCACGAGATTGGTCACCCCCTCGTGCCGCTCCAACCGCCCTCGGACCACCAGCGCGGCGCTGGTCCGGGCCACCCGCCGGTAGCGCTGCCACAGCCCCGGCGAGCAGGTGACGTTGAGCATCCCGGTCTCGTCCTCCAGGTTGAGGAAGGTGACCCCGCCCGCGGTCGCCGGCCGCTGCCGGTGGGTGACGATGCCGCCGACCCGGATCCGCTGCCCGGGCTCCACCCGGCCGAGCCGGGCGATCGGCACCGCCCCGAGCACGTCGAGCTGGCCCCGGATGAACCGGGCCGGATGACTCTCCGGCGACAGCCCGGTGGCCCACACGTCGGCGACCAGCCGGTCCACCGCCTCCATCCCGGGCAGCGTGGGCGCCGCCGCGCCGGTCACCGTGCCGGGCAGCCGGCCCGGCCGGTCCTGGGCCGCCGCGCCGGCGGCCCAGAGCGCCTGCCGCCGGGTCAACCCGAAGCAGGCGAACGCGTCGGCGGTGGCCAGCGCCTCCAGCTGCGCGGCGGTGAGGCCGACCCGCCGGGCCAGATCGGGCATGTCCCGGTACGGCCCGTGCGCGCTCCGCTCGGCCTCGATCCGTTCGGCCAGCTCGTCGCCGAGGGTCCGCACGCTGGACAGCCCGAGCCGGACCGCCGGCCCACCCAGCCCCCAGGCGTGTGGCGGCTCCCCCGGCGCGCTGCCCCACCGGGTGTCCGGGGTGGACTCCAGCACCGCCTTCGCCCCGCTGGCGTTGATGTCCGGGCGGCGCACCTCCACCCCGTGCCGGCGGGCGTCGTCGACCAGGGTCTGCGGGGAGTAGAAACCCATCGGCTGGGCGTTGAGCAGCGCGGCCAGGAACGGCGCCGGGTGGTAGCGCTTGAGCCAGGAGCTGGCGTAGACCAGGTAGGCGAAGCTCATCGCGTGGCTCTCCGGGAAGCCGTAGCTGGCGAACGCGGTGAGCTTGCGGTAGACGTCGTCGGCCAGCTCTCCGCTGATGCCCCGCTCGGCCATGCCCGCGTAGAGCCGGTCCGCGATGCGGGTCATCCGCTCGACCGAACGCTTCGCGCCCATCGCCCGGCGCAGCTGGTCGGCCTCGGCCGCGTCGAAGCCGGCCAGGTCGATGGCGAGCTGCATCAACTGCTCCTGGAACAACGGCACACCCAGGGTCTTCTCCAGCGCGTTGCGCATCAGCGGGTGCGCGAACGTCACCGGCTCCTGGCCGTTCTTGCGCCGGATGAACGGGTGCACCGAACCGCCCTGGATCGGGCCGGGCCGGATCAGCGCCACCTCCACCACCAGGTCGTAGAACTCGCGGGGCTTGAGCCGGGGCAGGGTGGCCATCTGGGCGCGACTCTCCACCTGGAACACCCCGACCGAGTCGGCGCGGCAGAGCATGTCGTAGACCTCCGGGTCGTCCAGCGTCATGTCACCGAGGTCGAGGCTCATGCCGATCATGTCGTAGCCGTAGTGCAGCGCGGAGAGCATGCCGAGGCCGAGCAGGTCGAACTTGACCAGCCCGACCGCGGCGCAGTCGTCCTTGTCCCACTGGAGCACGCTGCGCCCCGGCATCCGCCCCCACTCCACCGGGCAGACCTCGATCACCGGCCGGTCGCAGATCACCATGCCGCCGGAGTGGATGCCCAGGTGCCGGGGGAACGTCTGCAGCTCGTTGGCGTACTCCACCACCTGCTCGGGGATGTCCTCGACGTCGACCGTGGCGACCGAGCCCCACCGGTCGATCTGCTTGCTCCAGGCGTCCTGCTGGCCGGGCGAGAAACCGAACGCCTTGGCCACGTCCCGCACCGCCGACCGGGGCCGGTAGGAGATGACGTTGGCGACCTGGGCGGCGTGCTCCCGGCCGTAGCGGGTGTAGACGTGCTGGATCACCTCCTCCCGGCGGTCGGACTCGATGTCCACGTCGATGTCCGGTGGGCCGTCCCGCTCCGGGGCGAGGAAGCGCTCGAAGAGCAGCCGGTGCCGGACGGCGTCCACGTTGGTGATCCGCAGCGCGTAGCAGACCGCCGAGTTGGCCGCCGACCCCCGGCCCTGGCAGTAGATGTCCTGCTCACGGCAGAACGAGACGATGTCGTAGACCACCAGGAAGTAGCCCGGGAAGCCCAGCTCCTCGATCATGTTCAGCTCGTGGTCGAGCTGCGCGTACGCCGTCGGGTGCGCCTGCGGGGGGCCGTAGCGTTCCCGCGCCCCGTCGGCGGTCAGCTTCCGCAGCCAACTCATCTCGGTGTGCCCCGGCGGCACCGGGTACGCCGGTAGCTGCGGCGCCACCAGCTGGAGGTCGAAGGCCAGCTCGGCGCCGAACTCGGCAGCCCGAGCCACCGCCCCCGGGTACGCGGCGAACCGGGCCGCCATCTCCGCGCCGCTGCGCAGGTGGGCGGTGGCCGCCGCGGGCAGCCAGCCGTCGATCTCGTCCAGGCTGCGCCGGGCCCGGACGGCGGCGACCGTCGTGGCCAGCCGCCGCCGGCCGGGGCTGGCGTAGTGCACGTTGTTGCTGGCCACCGTGGGCAGCCCCGCCGCGGCGGCCAGGTCGGCGAGCGCGTCGTTGCGGTCGGCGTCGACCGGGTGGCCGTGGTCGGTCAGCTCCACCGCCACCGTCTCCGCGCCGAAGAGGGCGGTCAGCCGGTCCAGCTCGCGGGCCGCCGCGTCCACCCCCTCGGTGAGCAGCGCCGCCGGCACGTGCCCCTTGCGGCAGCCGGTCAGCACGAGCACGTGGTCGCGCAGCTCGGCGGCGACCTCCTCCAGCTCCCCGTAGACCGGGCGGCCCTTCTCCCCGCCGCGCAGCTGGGCGCGGGCGATGGTGGTGGCCAGCCGGGCGTACCCCTCGTGGCCGTGCGCCAGCACCAGCAGGTGCGCGCCGTGCGGGTCGGGCTCGCCGTTCTGCGGGCCGGGCAGCCCGAGGGAGAGTTCCGCGCCGAAGATGGTCGGCAGGGCCAGAGCACGGGCCGCCTCGGCGAAGCGGACCACCCCGTAGAAGCCGTCGTGGTCGGTGACCGCGAGCGCGGTGAGCCCCAGCCGGGCCGCCTCCTCGGCCAGCTCCTCGGGGTGGCTGGCGCCGTCGAGGAAGCTGAAGTTGGTGTGCGCGTGCAGCTCCGCGTAGGGCACCACGCCGTCGGGACGGGCCAGCTCCGGCGGCTGGTACTGCTCGCGCCGCCGGCTCCAGACCGGGGAGTCCCCGCCGTCGGCGTCCACGGCGAGCGGGTCCACCACGTGCAGGTGCCGCTCGCCCCGGCTCCCCCGTCCGTCGCCGGGGTGCCCGGAGAGCACCCGCTCCAGCTCGGACCAGGGCATCTTCGGGTTGTGGAAGCTCACCCGCCCACCCCCAGGCTCGGGATGTCGAGTCGATCACGGTCGGGGCGGCGCCAGGCTGAACACTCAGTCATAGATCGCCTCCACCAGCCACTGCCCGGCCTCGACCGCGAGCAGCAGGGCGGTGCCGTCGGCCAGGCCGACCTGGAACCGGGCCCGTCGCCGAGCTTCGGCCGGGGCCCACCACCGTTCGTCCACCGGCCACGGGCCGGCCCAACCGACGATCTCCGCCGGTTGGCCGGTGCCGACCACCAGCCGGGCGGGCGCAGCGCTCACCGCCAGCCGCGCGCTGATCACCACCGGCTCGCCGGCGGCGTCGTGCACGGTCGCCGCGAGCGGGCTGGGCAGCACCACCGCTGGAGCGGGCGGCGGCAACCGACCCGGCCACGGCGGAGCGCCACCCCCACCTCGGCCGGCGACCCGGCCACCACCGGCAGCCCGGCCACCG
>NZ_QGKR01000103.1 GCF_003172955.1 Micromonospora acroterricola
CGTGGGGGCGCGCCACCACCACCTGGCCGTGGCGCGCCCCCACGCGCCCAGCCCCGGTCGTCGAGAAAGGACGATCATGCCCTCTACCCCCCGGCGTTGGCCCCGGGCACTCGTCGCGGCGTTCACCACCGCCGCGAGCGTGACCCTGGCCCTGGCCGCCCCGTCAGCCGCCCAGGCGGCGGTGATCCCCGCCGCCGACTATCAGCAGGTCACTCTGGCGACCGGTTCGGCGGAGATCGGCGAGGCCATGTCGCTCGCCGTCATGCCCAACCGCTCGGTGATTCACACGGCCCGCAACGGCACGGTGCGGGTGACCGACGCGGCCGGAAACACCAAGGTCGCCGGCAACCTGCCCGTCTACACGCACGACGAGGAGGGTCTGCAGGGTGTCGCCGTCGACCCCAACTTCGCCACCAACCGGTACGTCTACCTCTACTACTCGCCCACGCTGAGCACCCCGGCGGGGGACGCCCCGACCACCGGCACGGCGGCGGACTTCGACCGGTGGAAGGGGCACCTGCGGCTGTCTCGGTTCACCCTCAACAGCGATGACACGCTCAACCTCGGCAGCGAGCGGATCATGCTCCAGGTCGACAACGACCGGGGCCAGTGCTGCCACGTCGGCGGCGACATCGACTTCGACGCCGCCGGCAACCTGTACCTGACCACCGGGGACGACACCAACCCGTTCGAGTCCAACTCGTTCACGCCCATCGACGAGCGGACCAACCGCAACCCGCAGTTCGACGCGCAGCGTTCGTCGGGCAACACCAACGACCTGCGGGGCAAGGTGCTGCGGATCAAGCCGCAGCCGGACGGCTCGTACACCATCCCCGCCGGCAACATGTTCGCGCCCGGCACGGCCAGGACCCGTCCGGAGATCTACGCGATGGGCTTCCGCAACCCGTTCCGGATGAGCGTGGACAAGCCCACCGGCATCGTCTACCTCGGTGACTACGGGCCCGACGCCGGCGGCGCCGACCCGAACCGTGGCCCCGGCGGCCAGGTCGAGTTCGACCGGATCACCGGGCCCGGCAACTACGGCTGGCCGTACTGCACCGGCACCAACACGGCGGCCGAGACGTACAACGAGTACACGTTCCCGTCCGGGCCGTCGCAGGCCAAGTACAACTGCGCCGCCGGGCCGACCAACAACTCGTTCCGCAACACGGGCCTCACCACGCTGCCCGCCGCGCAGCCGAGCTGGATCAAGTACGGCGACGCGGGGTCGCCCCCGGAGTTCGGCGGCGGCTCGGAGTCACCCATGGGCGGGCCGGTGTACCGGTACAACTCCGGGCTCAACTCCAGCGTCAAGTTCCCGGCGTCGTTGGACGGCCAGTTCTTCGCTGGCGAGTACGGCCGCCGGTGGATCAAGGCGATCAAGGTCAACGCCGACGGTTCGCGGGGGGAGATCTCCGACTTCCCGTGGACCGGCACCCAGGTGATGGACATGGCCTTCGGGCCGGACGGGGCGCTCTACGTGCTGGACTACGGCACCGGCGCGAACAACCAGGCGCTGTACCGGGTCGAGCACATCGGCGGCGGCAACCGAAGCCCCGTCGCGGTCGCGTCCGCGAACCCCACCTCCGGGGCGAACCCGTTGACCGTCACCTTCTCCTCGGCCGGCAGCTCGGACCCGGAGGGCGGGGCGCTGAGCTACCTGTGGACCTTCGGCGACGGGACGACGTCGACGGCGGCCAACCCGACGAAGACGTACACCACGAACGGCACGTACACCCCCACGCTGCGGGTGACCGACCCCACCGGCCTGTCCGGCACGGCGAGCCTGGTGGTCACCGTGGGCAACACCGCTCCGACGGTGTCGCTCACCCTGCCGGCCAACGGGCAGCTCTTCAGCTTCGGGGACACGGTGCCGTTCCAGGTCACGGTCAGCGACCCGCAGGACGGCACGATCAACTGTTCCCGGGTGACCGTGAGCTACGCGTTGGGTCACGACAGCCACGCCCACCAGATCACCTCGAAGACCGGCTGCAGCGGCACGATCACCGTCCCGGTCGACGGTGAGCACGACACGGCGGCCAACATCTACGGGGTCTTCGACGCCTCCTACACCGACAACGGCGGCCTCACCACGCACAGCATCAAGACCCTGCAACCGAAGCACCGGCAGGGCGAGCACTTCGGCGCCCAGTCCGGCGTCCAGATCGCCGACCACGCCAGCGCCGAGGGTGGCCGGACCGCCGGCTTCATCGAGAACAACGACTGGATCTCGTACCAGCCGTACCACCTGGCCAACGCCAACCGGTTCTCCGCGCGGGTCTCCTCGGCCGGCGCCGGCGGCAGCATCGAGGTGCGCGCCGGGTCCGCCACCGGCACCCTGCTGGGTACGGTCGCGGTGCCGGTGACCGGCGGCTGGGAGACCTTCACCACCGTGTCCGGCGCCATCACCAACGCACCCGCGGCGACGACCACCCTGTACCTGGTGTTCAAGGGCGGGGCCGGCAACCTGTTCGACGTCGACTCCTTCACGTTCACCACCGGCTCGGGCGGCGCCGGGGCGGTCAGCCTGCGGGCGCAGGTCAACAGCCAGTACGTGACGGCCGACAACGGCGGCGCCGCGCCGCTCGTCGCGAAGGCGGCCACCGTCGGGCTGTCCGAGCAGTTCGACCGGGTCGACGCCGGCAACGGCACCATCGCCCTGCGGTCGCGCGTCAACGGCCTGTACGTCTGCGCCGACAACGCGGGCGCGGCGCCACTGATCGCGAACCGTGCGGCGGTGGGCCCGTGGGAGACCTTCCAGCTCATCACCAACTCCGACGGGACGGTCAGCCTGCGTGCCCTGGCCAACAACCAGATCGTGACCGCCGAGAACGCGGGAGCGGAGCCTCTGATCGCCAACCGTACGGCGGTCGGTTCCTGGGAGAAGTTCACCCTGAGCTGACGCACGACCGGCCCGGTCTGGTGACCCACCAGGCCGGGCCGGTCGACCGGGTCGCGCCGCCCCTGGTGAGGCCCGTGACATGATGGCGCCCATGGGGAAGCAGGGGGACGTCGGCGAGCCCGACCGTCACAGCGGGTCAGGCACCACCGACCAATCGACCGGTGGTGGCGCAGATGCACAACTCGCCCTCGCGCAGGACCCCGCGACGCCACAGATGACCCTCATCGACCTGGCGTCCGACCCGTCGGCAGCGGTCCGCAAGGCCGTCGCGACCCGGCCCGACGCTCCCGCGCAGGCGCTGCGACCGCTGACCCGCGACCCCGATCGTCAGGTCCGTGAGGCAGTGGCACGGAACCCCGCGACCTCCGTCGGCAACCTCCTGCGTCTCGTGAAGGACGCCGACCGGTGGGTCCGCTGGGCGGTCGCCGGCAACCCGGCCTGCGACAGGTCGGTGCGCCAGGTGATGTCGGAGGCGCAGGACAAGGAACTCCGGGGTCTCCTCGCCGAGACGCGGGAGTTGGAGCCCGACCTGGCCGCCAGGCTGGTCGACGACGTCTCACCCGAGGTACGGGAACGACTCGCCACCCACACCCACGACCCCGACGTGATCACCGCTCTGATGGCCGATCGCACCGCACGTGTCCGCAAGGGGATCGCCCGCAATCCGCGGACCACCGCCGACCAGCGCAGTGTGCTCGCCCAGGACCCCGTCGTCGACGTCCGTGCCGCGCTGGTCCGCGCGGTCGAGCTGGACGAGGCGGACCTGGAGCGCCTGGTCGACGACCGTTCGGTGCAGGTCCGGCTGGCGCTGGCGAAATCCGAGGTCGTCCCGCCGCACATCCGGCAGGCCCTCGAGCGCGATCCCGACGAGACGGTGGCCAGCGCGGCGCGGGAGTTCCGCCCGGGGGCCGGCGCGTCCCCGGTGATCCGTGCTCCCCGCGTCGGTCACCGGCGCTCCGGGACCGGCCCCGGTCGACCGGGCGGCACCGCGCGCTGAGGCCCGCGCCGGCCGGCACCGTCTCGCCGGCTGGCCCGTCTGGCCGGACACCCTTACCGCCCGCCTACGACGCGAACCCGAGCTGTCCCCCCGGGGGCGCGACGCGACGGGCGTCGGCGGACCGACCAGGCCTGTCAGCCTCCGGAATTTCATCCGGGGCGGCCGGGAACCGCCCACGACCTGGGAGCGCGTCCGCCGCCACCGCTGACCGTCGCCAGCTGCCGTCGGCCGTGCCGGCGGCGGCTACTGCCGTCGGAGCCCCGCGATGAGCAGTTCGACCACACGTCGAGCGTCGTAGCGGGGGTCGGTGTCGGCGCCGATGCAGAGATTGCCGACGCCGCGCATCAGCTCGTAGGCATCCAGGCCGGGGCGTGTCTCGCCGGCCTGGGCCGCGGCGTCGAGCAGTCGGGCGCACACGGGCACGAGCCGGTCGAGGAAGTACGCGTGCAGCGTGTCGAAGCCGGCGTTGTCCGGCTGGAGCACGCCGGCGAGGCCGCGTTTGGTGACCAGGAAGTCGACGAAGAGGTCGATCCACCGCCTCAGGGCGGCGTGCGGGGTCGGGCTGCTGGCCAGCAGGGCGGGGCCGGCCTCGGCACAGGCGTCGACCTGGTGCCGGTAGACGGCGATGATCAGGTCCGCGCGGGTCGGGAAGTGGCGGTAGATCGTTCCCGTTCCCACGCCCGCCTTGGCCGCGATGTCGCGTACCGGCGCTTCGACCCCGGACGTGACGAACACCGCGGCGGCCGCGTCGAGCAGGGTCTTCTCGTTGCGTACGGCGTCGGCCCGTTTGCGCGGGGACGCGCCTCCCGTGCTGCCGTCACCGTCGGACACCACACACCTCCACCGCTGGGCTTGGCAAACGGAACAACGTTCCGTATCGTTAACGGAGCAACGTTCCGTTTGCTCATGATGCCAGAGCGACGGGCCGGCAACCAACCCTCACAGCCAGCGGAGGAACACGTCATGCAGTACCGCAGCCTGGGCCGCACCGGTGTGCAGGTCAGCACACTCGTGCTCGGCGCGATGAACTTCGGCAGCATCGGGCGCACCAGCCAGGACGAGGCCACCGCCATCGTCGACGCCGCCCTCGATGCCGGGATCAACCTGATCGACACCGCCGACATCTACAGCGGCGGCGAGTCCGAGGAGATGGTCGGCAGAGCCATCGCCGGCCGCCGCGACGACATCGTGCTGGCCACCAAGGCGAACAGCCCGATGGGCGACGACCCCAACCACCGCGGCAGCTCACGCCGCTGGCTGGTCACCGCGCTGGACAACAGCCTGCGCCGCCTCAACGTCGACCACGTCGACCTGTACCAGATCCACCGGTGGGACCCCAGCACCAGCGACGAGGAGACGCTGTCGGCACTGACCGACCTCCAGCGCGCCGGAAAGATCCGGTACTTCGGCTCCTCGACCTTCCCGGCGTACCGCCTGGTGCAGGCCCAGTGGGCCGCGCGGGACAACCACCTGGGCCGTTACGTCACCGAACAGCCCAGCTACTCGATCCTGCAGCGCGGAATCGAGACCCACGTCCTGCCGGTCACCGAGCAGTACGGTCTCGGTGTGCTGGCATGGAGCCCACTGGCCTCGGGCTGGCTGTCGGGCGCGATCCGCCAGGG
This sequence comes from Micromonospora acroterricola, assembly GCF_003172955.1. Lineage (GTDB taxonomy): Bacteria > Actinomycetota > Actinomycetes > Mycobacteriales > Micromonosporaceae > Micromonospora > Micromonospora acroterricola. Next base: position 5,522 of record NZ_QGKR01000103.1, read on the forward strand.
CCAGGAGATCGCCACCAACCGCTCCGCGTTCATGCCGCAGCGCTTCGACACCACCATCCCCGCCAACCGGGCCCGCCTCGACGCGGTCGAGCGACTGGCCACGGTCGCCGACGAGGCCGGCCTGACGATGATCCAACTCGCTCTCGGTTTCGTCACCGCGCACCCGGCCGTCACCAGCGCGATCATCGGCCCCCGCACGCTGGACCACCTCCACTCGCAGCTCGCCGCGGCGGACACCGTGCTCACCGCCGACGTGCTCGACGCGATCGTCGCGATCGTCGCGCCCGGCACCGACCTCGCCGCCGACGAGAAGTTCGACACCCCGCCCGCCCTGCTCGACCCGTCGCTGCGCCGCCGCTGACCGCGTCACGGTCGGCAACCCGCGGCGTCCACGGCACTTCCGTCGCACGAGGACCGTGTCTTCCTGGCGGGCCTGACCGGGCAACGTCCAGCGTCTATGCAACGATCGTCGGGCGTCATGCCGACGGCCCTTCCCGCCAGCCTGCCAGCGCCGGCAGCCCGGGGGAGGGCCCCACATCTCGTACCTCTTGGAGAGCACCATGTCCCTCTCCCCGACGCGGGTCTTCGCCGCGATCAACGCCGTGCAGCCCCCCGACCAGGCGTCCCCGGTGATGGGCAAGGCCGTCGTGGTCGGCGGCAGTGTCGCCGGCCTGCTGGCCGCCCGGGTGTTGTCCGACTACGCGGAGAGCGTCGTCATCATCGACCGGGACGACCTGGAGGCGACAGGCGAGCGGCCCGGGGTGCCACAGGGGACGCAGCTGCACGCTCTGCTGCCCGGTGGCCTCTTCCAGCTCGAACGCCTGTTTCCGGAGTTCCGTGAGCGGGCCCTGGCCGCCGGGGCGGTCGAGGCGCCCCCGGAGGCGAGGCGCAACTATCTCGACGGCCGCCCGAAGGTGGTCGTTCCCGACGACGCCGACAGCCTGGCGGGCAGCCGGCCACTCCTGGAGGGGCTGATCCGTCAGCAGGTGCTTCGCCTGCCGAACGTCAAGACGGTCACCGCCCGCGCCACGGGCCTCGTGTTCGACGGCGACGTGACCACCGGGGTCCACTGCGAGGTCGACGGGGTTCCCGGCGTCGAGGCCGCTGATCTCGTGGTGGACGCCATGGGGCGTTCGAGCAGACTCTCCGAGTGGCTGGAGCAGGCCGGCTGGGACCGGCCCGTCACGCGGCGGATGACCGTGCACCTGAACTACGCGACCGCGCTGTTCCACCGTAAGGAGGCCAACCCCGCCTCGGCCGTCGTGCTGGCGCTGAACACCCCCGCGACGTCGTCGGACGTGGCCGGCGCCGCCTTCTTCGCCATCGAGGACGGCCGGTGGATGGCCATGATGGCCGGTTACGGGGACAACCGGCCGGGCCGTACCGCCGAGGACTTCGTCCGTCGACTGCGGGAGCAGTTCCCGCCGGAGTTCGGGGAGGTCGCCGGAAACGAGATGCTCGGCGACGTGCAGACCTACCGCCACGCGGACAGCCGGCGGCGGGACTTTCACACGCTGAAGCGTTTCCCGGCCCGCCTCGTCAGCGTCGGTGACGCCGTCGCGTCGTTCAACCCGGTGTACGGGCAGGGGATGACGGCGGCGGCCCTGCACGCGGCCTGCCTGTCGACGTACCTGCGATCAGGTCCCGACCTGACCGTGCCGGCCCGCCGGTACCTCGCCCTGCAGAAGGTCGTGGTCGACGCCGCCTGGTCGATGTCGACCTCCGCCGACCTGGCGTTGCCGCACGTCGACGGGCCCTACCCGCGTGGCTACCGGGTCTCCAGTTGGGTCAGCAGGCAGATCGTCGCGGCGACCGTCACGGACGTGGTGACCGCGCGTCGGTTCAACGAGGTCGTTTCCATGCGGGAACACCCGCTCTCGCTGGCCCGACCCCGCGTGCTCCTGGACGCTCTGCGCGCCAACCGCCGGGCGCGCTGAACGTGTCACCGGCGCCGAGCCCGTTCGGGCCGGCGCCGGTGACGGCGGACTATCGCGGGAGCTTGCGGAGGATGCCGACGACGAAGCGGTGGTCGTCGAGCTGCGGGAGCCCGGACACGCCGACCCAGCCGACCACGCCGGTGCCGCGCACGCGCAGGGGCACCGCGCCGCCGGCCGCCGCGTACCGGGAGGCCGGCAGGCCGTACCTCTCGCTCAGCGTCACCTGCTTGTCCTGGCACAGCCGCGCCATGTACAGCGACGAGTGCTCGAACCGCATCACCACGCGCCCCTTGCGGCGCAGCCACCCGTCGTTGTCGGCGGTGGAGCCGGGCAGGCCGCAGTGGAACAGCTGACGGCCGGCCCGCCACACGCCCACCGAGACCGGGAGCCGCTGCTCGCTCGCGGCGGCGACGGCGAGCATCCCCAGCTCGTACGCGTCCGTCTCCGACAGACCCGGAAGCTCCAGCTCGCTCTCCTCGCGCAGCAGCTCGTCCAGCGTGGGCCACGCGTCCTGGTCAGATGGCATGCGGAGCTTCTCCTCGTCACGTGGGCCGACGGCCCGGCAGGTGGGTGGGGCGTAGCTGGTGATTGTCGCAAACCCGCCCGCTGTGCCGTGGCGGGTGGGAACGCCGCTCACCAGGCGCAGGGGGCGTAGTCCTTCAGGAAGCAGCCGTACAGGTCCTCGCCCAGCTCGCCGCGAACGATCGGGTCGTACACCCGGGCGGCGCCGTCGACGAGGTCCAACGGCGCGTGGAAGCCCTCGTCCGCCAGCCGCATCTTCGTCGGGTGCGGCCGCTCGTCGGTGATCCAGCCGGTGTCAACGCTGGTCATCAGGATGCCGTCGGTCAGCATCTCCTGGGCGCTGGTCCGCGTCAGCATGTTCAGCGCGGCCTTCGCCATGTTGGTGTGCGGATGCCCCGGCCCCTTGTAGCCGCGGCCGAACTGGCCCTCCATCGCCGACACGTTCACCACGTACTTGCGGCGGGCCTTCGCCGCGGCCATCGCCGGTCGCAGCCGGCTGACCAGGACGAACGGCGCCGTCACGTTGCACAGCTGCACTTCGAGGAGCTCGACCGGGTCGACCTCCTGCACCCGCTGGACCCAGCTGTTGACCGAGTCGAGGTCCGGCACCAGGCCGCCCGCGTCGATGGCCGTGGACGCCGCGATCCGCTCCGGCGAGGCGGAGCCGCTGGTCAGCGCCAGCGCGGTGAGCGCGTGCGGGGTGAGCGCGGTCGACTGCGGCCCGGCGGTCAGGCTGCCCGCCGGGCCGCCCTGGCCGCCTGGCTTGGCGAACGTGATCAGCTCGGGCAGCGGGCCCTCCGGCAGGGCCGCGGCCTCCGCCGCGACGAGCTGCGCGTACGCCCCGGGGGAGCGGCGGACGGTCTGCGCCGCGTTGTTGATCAGAATGTCGAGCGGCCCCTGGCTGCTGACCGAGTCGGCGAGGGCGATCACCTGCGCCGGGTCCCGCAGGTCGATCCCGACGATCCGCAGGCGGTGCAGCCAGTCCCCGCTGTCCGGCATCGCGGCGAACCGGCGTACCGCGTCGTGCGGGAACCGCGTGGTGATGGTGGTGTGCGCGCCGTCGCGCAGCAGCCGCAGCGCGATGTACATGCCGATCTTCGCCCGGCCGCCGGTGAGCAGCGCGCGCCGGCCCGTCAGGTCGGTACGGGCGTCCCGGCGTTCCCGGTTGAGCGTGGCGCAGGTCGGGCAGAGCTGGTGGTAGAAGGCGTCCACCTCGCGGTAGCGCTGCTTGCAGACGTAGCAGCCCCGCGGGTTGTGCAGGACGCCGGCCGTGGCGCCGTCGGTGGGCGAGGCGAGCGGGACGCCCTGGGTCTCGTCGTCGATCCGGCCCGGGGCGCCGGTGGCCGTGGCCGCCGTCACCGCCCGGTCGGCCGCCGCGATGGCGTCGCGCCGTTCCTCGCGCCGCCGCTGCTTGATCACCTTGTAGAGCCTCGCGGTGGCGCGCTGCACCCGCACCACGTCGGGGTGGTCGGGAGGCAGTGCCTCCAACGCCTCGAAGACGCTGAGACAGGTCTCCAGCCGGCTCTGGTCAATGCCGGACTGACCGTTTTCCGTAACGTTGTCCACCGTCATGCGTCTTCGTCTCGTCCCGTTCCCTGCGCCGGATCCAGCCCGGCCCACCCCACATCCGACCCGGAACTGTACGCACCACACGGCCCCCGGTGCATCCCACGCGGCTGCTCAGCCCCGGCCCGGCGCGCGGAGGGCGACACCGGGGACCGGGGAGCCGCGCTCAGGCCGGGTCGGCGCGACCGAGTCGCCAGTAGCCCATGAAGGCCACCGCCCGCCGGTCGAGACCCCGCTCGGCGACCAGGTGCCGGCGCAGGGTACGGATGACACCGGCCTCCCCGGCCAGCCAGGCGTACAGCGGAGCCGGCGGCACCGCGTCGGGAACCTCCCACAGGATGCCGGTGTCCACGTCCACGTCGGCCACCGGCTGGGTCGCGCCGGCCGAGCCTCCGGCGAGCAGTTCCCCCGCCGCGGCGGTGACGGCGGGCACGAGCCGGCTGCCGTGCGCGTCCGCGCCCCGCGCCAACCAGTGGACGTCCATGCCCGGGGGAGCCACCAGCGGCAGCACGTCTCCCGCGTCGGGCACCTCCAACACGACCGTCCCGCGCGCGTCGAGCGGCAGCCGTTCGCAGATGCCGCTGATCGCCGGTACGGCGGTCTCGTCACCGGCCAGCAGCAGGCGACCCGCCGAGGACGGCCGGAACTCGATCCCGCCGTGGTCACCGTCGTAGCCGGCATCGGGGCCGAGGATGGCGATCTCGTCACCGACGCTCACCCGCCCGGCCCAGCGGGTCGCCGGACCGCTGTCACCGTGCAGCACGAGGTCGACGTCGACCTCGGCCAGGTGCGGCCGGACCGCCCGCACCGTGTAGGTGCGCACCGGATTGCGCAGGTGCTCGGGCAGGGCCCGCCACTTCGCGTACCAGTCCGCCCCCTCCGGCAGGCGCCCCCGGCTCTGCCCGGGCAGCGGTAGCGCCAGCTTGATCCGCTGGTCGTAACCGTTGTCGGCGAAGCGGTCGAGGTCGCCTCCGGTGAAGGTCACCCGGACGAAGGACGGGCTGAGCCGGCGTACCGCCCGGACCTCGACGGTGAACTGGCGCCACGGGGCGATGGGCATGGTCTCGGTCATGGTGCCTCTCTGGTGCTCGGGCCGGCGTGCTACCGGGAGGTGTTCGCCGCGGCGCGGGAGCGCCACAGCAGCCAGACGAAGTACGGGGTGCCGATCATGGCGGTGACCAGGCCGGCGGGGATCTGGGCCGGAGCGATGACCGTCCGTCCGAGGGTGTCGGCGAGGCTGACCAGCGCAGCGCCGAGCAGGGCGGCCACCGGCAGCACCCGGGAGTGCCGGCCGCCGACGAGCGCCCGGGCGGCGTGCGGGGCGACCAAGCCGACGAAGCCGATGACCCCGACGGCGGAGACCGCGGTGGACGTCAGCAGCGCCGCCGCGCCGAGCGCGACCAGCCGGGTGCGTTCCAGCCGGACGCCCAGCACCCGGGGGGTGTCGTCGTCCAGCGTCATCAGGTCGAGTTCGCGCCGGGCGGCGACCACGGCCGGGGTGAGCACCAGCAGGGCGATCAGCACCGGCAGCACCTGCGTGGACGTGCGGCCGTAGGTGGAGCCGGACAGCCAGGTCAGGGCCTTTCCGGTGTTCCACGGGTCGAAGGCGACGATCAGGTAGGTGATCACGGCGGTGCCGCCCTGCCAGGCGCCGAAGCCGATCAGCACCAGCCGGTCGGAGCTCAGCCCACCGCCTCGCCAGGCCAGGCCGTAGACCAGGGTGAACGCCAGCATCGCGCCGAGCCCGGCGACACCGGAGACCGCCCACACCCCGGCCAGCGGCACGAAGGTGAGCAGCGCGACCGCGCCGAGTCCGGCGCCGGCGGTGATGCCGAGGATGCCGGGCTCGGCCAACGGGTTGCGGCAGACCGCCTGCACGGTGGTGCCGGCGACCGCGAGCGCCGCGCCGGCCAGGACCGCCGCGACGACGCGCGGCCACCGCTGGTCCAGCACGAAGGTGTACGCGGGCCCGGTCGTGCCGTCGACCCAGTTGACGAGATCACCGAGCAGCACCCAGGTGTCGCCGGCGAGCATGCCGACCGTCACGGCGACGACCGTGACCACGGCGGCGACGGCGACGACGCCGCGGTGGAAGGCCGGGGAGCGGACGGCCGCGTGCCCGCCGGGCGGGCGGCGGGTGGGGCCGGCGTCGCGGTGCCGGCGGGCCAGCCAGATGAGGATCGCCGCGCCGAACAGCGTGGTGACCACGCCGGTGGGAATCTCGACGCCGGCCTGCCCGCCCATGACGGCGCGCAACAGCACGTCGGAGCCGAGCACGATGACCACCCCGGCGATGCCGGACAGTGGCAGCAGGATGCGGTGGCGGTGGACCCCCGGCAGCACGGGAGCGAGCAGCCGGACGATCACCGGGGCGCACAGCCCGACGAAGCCGACCGGACCGGTGAGGGTCACCGCCGCGGCGGACAGCAGCACCGCCAGCACGGTGACGATGAGACGGGTGCGCCGCACGTCGAGGCCGAGCACGGTGGCGGTGTCGTCGCCGAGGGCGAGGACGTCGAGGCGGTGCCCGAGCAGCACCAGCACGGTGACGGCGCCGACGAGCACCGGGGCGAGCTGGGTGAGGGCGTTCAGGTCGCTCTGCACGAGCGAGCCGTTGCCCCAGGCGAACAGACCGATGGTCGCCTGTTCGAACAGGAGCAGCAGGAGCGTGGTCACCGAGCTGAGCGCCAGCGCGATCGCCGAGCCGGCGAGGATGAGTCGGGTGGTGCCGGCCTGCCCACCGGCGGACATCGCCATCACCAGACCGGCGGCGGCCAGCCCTCCGCAGAAGGCGAGTGCGCCGGCGGGCAGCGCGGGCAGCGACACGCCGAACGCGGCGACGGAGACGATCGCCAGGTGGGCGCCCGCGTTGACGGCCAGGGTGTCGGGGGACGCGAGAGGGTTGCGGGCGATCGACTGCAGCGCGGCGCCGGCGACGCCGAGCGCGACGCCGATGGCCAGACCGGCGAGCAGCCGCGGCAGCCGGGAGGCGACCAGGACGCGGGCCGCCTCGTCGTCGGCGCCGGTGGCGAGCCGCAGCAGGTCCAGGGCGCCGACGGTGGAGGTGCCCTGGGTTAGGTGCACCGCGCCGACCACGAGCAGCAGCAGGACCGCGGCGACGAAGACGGCGACGACGCGGGGCACGGCCAGGCGGCCGCCCGGAGCCGGCCGGGTGGCCGACTCCGGGCGCGGGGGTGCGATCAGCACGCTCACACCGTGTACGTCGTGACGAGCTGGTCGATCCACTGCCTGCCGGACAGCGGGCCGCCGAAGGTCCAGATGCCACTGGGCATCTTGTGCACGTTGCCCTGTCGCACGAAGGGCAGCGACGTCCAGATGGCGTTCGCGGCGAGACCGTCGGCGAACACGTCGACACCGTCGGAGGCGCTGTAGAAGAGGTGCGTCTTCGGGTCCTTGAGGACCGTCATGCCCTCGACGTCGGTCTGGCCGAGGCCCCACATCTCGTCGGTCTTGCCGGTCCAGGCGTTGGTGAGGCCGAGCTGGATGCCGAGCTGGGAGACGAGCGCACCCTGGCCGAACATTCGGATGCTGACGGTGCTGCCCTCCTTCCATCCGTCGGCGACGGCGAACGGCCGGCCGGCGGCGCCGGCGTCGGCGATCTTCTTCCTGCCGTCGGCGAGGGCCGCGTCGAAGTCGGCGAGCAGCTTCTCCGCCTCCGTGGTCCTGCCGACCGCCTTCGCGATCATGTTGAGGTCCGCGCGCATCCGGCCGATGTTGTCGGTGGCGTCGCTGCCCTTGGCGACCACGACGGGGACGTACTTCTCCAGCTGGCTGACCAGGTTGGCGCCCCGGTCGTCCTCCATCACCACCAGGTCGGGCTGGAGGGCGACGATCGAGTCGACGCTGGGCTCACCGCGCGTGCCGACGTCCTTGACGCCCGGGTCGAGCTTCGCGGCGCTCACCCAGGTGCCGTAGCCCTTGGGGTCGGCGACGCCGACGGGCATGACGCCCAGGCTGACCAGCATCTCGACCTCACCCCACTCCAGCCCGACGACCTTCGTCGCCGGGGCCTTGAGGGTGACGTCCTTGCCGCGGCCGTCGGTGACGGTGACCGGCCCGCCGGCCGCCGAGGCGGCCGCCGCGGGGGTCGCGGTGTTCTCGGTGGTGCCGCAGGCGCTGAGTGACAGGGCTGCTGCCACGGCGACGAGGGCGGTGAAACGGGTACGGGTCATGACGATCTTCCTCTGGTGCGGATCGGGGTGTTCGTTCAGATCGGGGTGCGGGCGAGGTGCCGCCCCACGGGACGGGTGGTGACGACTCCGCTGACCGGGTCGGCGGTCACCTCGATCCGGATCCCGTAGGTCTCGCTCAGGGCGTCTGCGGTGAAGACGGCGGCCGGCGTGCCGGTGGCGCGGACCCGTCCGTTGTGCAGCAGGACCACCTCGTCGGCCACGGCGGCTGCCTGGTTGAGGTCGTGCAGCACGACGCCGACGGCGACGTCGTGGTCGTCGGCGAGGTCACGGACGAGGTCGAGGATCTCCACCTGGTAGCGCAGGTCGAGGAACGTGGTGGGCTCGTCGAGGAGCAGCACCGGGGTTTCCTGGGCCAGGCAGGTGGCCAGCCACACCCGCTGGAGTTCGCCGCCGGAGAGTTCGTCGACCGGACGGTCCGCCATGGCCGCCACACCGGTGACGTCCATGGCGCGGGTGACGGCGGCGGGGCCGTTCGGGTCGTCCGCGCGCCAGCGCCCGCGGTACGGGTGGCGACCGTACCCGACCACGTCACGCACGGTGACTCCGCTGGGTACCGGCCGGCTCTGGGCGAGCAGGGTGACCCGACGGGCGAACTCCCGGGCGGGCAGGCTGCCCGCGGTGGCGCCGTCGGCGAGATGAACCATGCCCGCCTCGATCGGGTGCAGTCGGGCGAGGGCCCGCAGGAGGGTGGACTTGCCGCTGCCGTTGGGACCGACGAGCGCGGTCACCACGCCGCGTCGCAGGCCGATCGCCGCACCGTGCACCACGGTCACGCCGTGGTAACCCAGACGGAGGTCGACACCCGACAGGCTGTGCTCCCGGTTGGCCAACGCCAGCTCCTCATGCATGAGGTTAGGCTAACCTAACTCGCTGCCGGCTGGTCAGAGGGGTCCGGGACTGTCCGGCGGGGCCGCCGCCGGCGCCATCTCGCGCGGCGTCGGACGCCCGGATCGGTGCTGCCAACCGGAAATGACGGGCAGCGGACACTGACTGCGGCCGATCTGGTGGCTACGGTCGTGGATGCCCAGGTGTCCCGTCCAACCGAGGAGCGATCGCATGGTTACCTCCCCGTCCCGGCTCTTCTCGGAGATCGCGACGGCCGAACGGCCGACCGAGACCAGGGTGCTCATGCGGCGGGCGGTGGTGCTGGGCGGCAGCATCGCCGGACTGATGGCGGCTCGCGTCTTGAGCGACCACGCCGACGAGGTGCTGATCATCGAGAGGGATCCGTCCGACGTGGACGGCGGACCCCGGCCCGGCGTGCCCCAGGGCAGTCAGGTGCACGCGCTGCTGCCCGCCGGTCAGATCCAGTTGGAACGCTGGTTTCCCGGCATCGTCGACGAGGCGCTCGCGCTCGGTGCCCCTCCGCCACCCGGCGACCCGGGCGCGGCGAAGATCTTCGTGAACGGGGTGCTGGGGCTGCCGCCGGCGCCGTCCGACACCGGCCCGATGCTGATCACCACGCGACCGTTCCTGGAAGCGCTGGTCCGGCGGCGGACCCTCGCCGTCGGCAACATCCGGATGGTGTACGGCCGGGCGGAGGGCCTGGTCCTCGCCAACCGGCGCGTCGCCGGCGCCCGGTACGTGCCCGACGGCGGCGGCGAGCCGGTCGTCGAACCGGCGGACCTGGTGGTCGACGCGATGGGGCGGTCCAGCCGGCTCAGCGACTGGCTGGCCGACAACGGGTGGCCCCGCCCGCCGATGCAGCGGATGCCGATCAAACTCAACTACGCGACCGCGCTCTTCAAGCAGGACGAGAAGGTCAGCGACGCCTGGGTGGTGGTCTACCACACCATGGCCGGGAAGGGCCGTTCCGCCCGCATCGGTGGGATCAACTCCGTCGAGGGGGACCGCTGGATCATGCTGGTGGCGGCTACGACGAGGACCGGCCCACCCGCGACGTCGCCGACTTCACCGCCCGCTGCCGCGAGCACTACCCGCGCATGTTCGGCGACATCGCCGAACACGGGGAGATGCTCGGCGGGGTGGCCACGTACCACCAGGCGGACAGCCGACGCCGGGACTTCCACAAGCTCGACCGCATGCCCGCCGGACTGGTCGCCGCCGGTGACGCGATCGCCTCCTTCAACCCGGTGTACGGCCAGGGCATGACCTCCGCGACGCTGCACGCCTCCTGCCTGTCGGCGTACCTGCGGTCGGACCCGAGGCTGGACGAGCCGGCGCGGGTGTACTTCGACCAGGTGCGGGTGATCGTCGACGCCGCCTGGCAGGTCTCCACCTCGGCCGACATCGAGCTGCCCCACGTCGACGGGCCGTACCCACCCGGCTACAGGGTCACCAAGTGGTTCGGTGACCTCGTCTTCCGGACCTCGCAGACCGACCCGGTGCTCAGCGCCCGGCTGAGCCGGGTCACCACCATGCTCGACCACCCGGCGGCGCTGAGCCGGCCCGGCACCGTGCTCCGGGCGCTCCGGCTGGGCCTGTTCACCAGGCGTCCCGCCACCACCTCAACCAACGGCCACGGCCACGGTTAGGCCCTGCCACCGGGGTGGCAGGTGACCGTGAGCGGGTTGCCGGTGGCCTGATGTGCGGGTGGGGGATGCTGGGTCGGTGCAGATCACGATCCTCGGCCCGCTCGCCGTCGACGGCCGGCCGGTCCGGGGTGAGCGGCTGGCGGCGGTGATCCGCGCGCTCGTCGACGCGCGCGGGCGAGCGGTCTCCACCGCGCTGCTCGTGGACGCCGTGTGGGACGGCACGCCGCCCGACGACGCGACGGGGGCCGTCCAGGCGCTCGTGTCCCGGGTACGCCGTCTCGGGCTGCCCGTGGCCGCGGCGCCCGGGGGTTACCGCCTGCCCGCCGACGAGGTCACCGTCGACGCGGTCGAGGCGCGTGCGCTCGTCGAGCGGGGACGTGCCGTACTCCGGACCGGTGACGTCCCTGCCGCCCGCGGCTGCGCCGACCGGGCGCGTGCCCTGTTCCCGGACGTTCCGGAGCTGGTCACCGCCGAGGAGACCCGCCTGTTCGCGGACGTCGCCGCGCTGCGCGCGCAGGCGGCACTCGCCGGTGCGGGGCCGTTCGACGAGGCCGACCTGCGCCGGCTCGTCGCGCGGACGCCGCCGGACGAGCCGTCGGCCGCCCTGCTCGTCCGGGTGCTCGCCGCGCAGGGCCGGGACGCGGAGGCGCTGGAGGTGGTCGAGCGACTGCGCGTGGACCTGGCCGACCGGTACGGCACCGACCCGTCGCCGGTCGTCACACAGGTCCACCTGGCGCTGCTGCGCGGCGAACTCGCCACCCCGGCCGTCGTGGCGCCACCCCGGCAGCCGGCGCGGATCGCCCTGCCCGCGGCGTGGCGCCGGCCGGTGACCGCCCTCGTCGGCCGGGAGCGCGACGTCGAGGCCGTGCGCGAGGCGCTGACCGGGGCGCCCCTGGTGACGATCGTGGCGACCGGAGGGGCGGGCAAGACCCGCCTCGCCGCCGAGGTGACGCGGCGCGCGGCGGCGGCCGGACAGGCGGTTCGGGTGATCGAACTCGCCGGCCTGCGCGCGCCGGACGAGGTGCTGCCCACCGTGCTCGCGGCGCTCGGCGGGGCGGACACCTCGGCGACCGGCGGCACCATGGGCCTGGAACGGCGGGTGCTCAGCCCCGAGGAACGGTTGCGCGCCGTGGCGCCGGACCTCGACGGGCTGGTCGTGCTGGACAACTGCGAGCACGTCCTCGACGCGGTGGCCACCGTCGTCGCGGACCTGATCGCGGTGCTGCCGCCGGAGGTCACGGTCCTCGCGACGAGCCGGGCTCCCCTGGGCCTGGCCGGCGAGCTGGTCCACCGGCTGACCGTCCTGCCCGACGCCGACGCGCTCGGGCTGGTCGAGGCTCGGGCGCGGGCCGGCGGCGCGGTGCCGACCTGGGACACCGAACGGGCGCTCGCGCTGTGCCACCGGCTCGACAACCTGCCGCTGGCCCTCGAACTGGCCGCCGCGCGACTGCGGAACATGCCGATCGACGACGTGCTCGCCGGGCTGACCGACCGGTTCGCGCTGCTCGACGACGCGTTGCGGGGCCTGCCGGAACGGCACGCGAGCCTGTGGGCGATGGTCGACTGGAGCCGGGAACTGCTCGCGCCCGACGACCGCGAGCTGCTCCAGCGGATCGCGGTCGTCCCCGGGCCGTTCACCGCCGACCTCGCCGCCGCCGTCGCGCGGACCCCGGATGTACGACGGGGCCTGGCGACGCTCGTCGAACAGTCCCTGCTGACCCTGGTCGAGGGCGACGGCCCGCCCCGCTACCGGATGCTCGAAACCGTCCGGGAGTACGGCGAGGCCCGGCTGGACACCGCCGGTGGCCGGGATGCCGCCATGGCCGGCCTGGTCGGGTGGGCCCGGGAGAAGGCCGCCGCGCTCGCCGCCCAGTTCGTCGGCCCCACACAGGTCGAGGCGTTCGCCCGCTGCGTCGACGAGCAGGACAACCTGATCGCCGGCCTGCGCTGGGCGATCGGGCACGACGACGAGCCGGCCGCGGTCGACGTCGCCACCGCCCTGCTCCACGTCTGGACGGTGCGCGGCCTGCACCTCGAGGTCGTCGGGTGGGCACGCGGCCTGTTGCACGTCGAGGACCCGCAGAGACGGCGACGCTGCGCGATCCTGCGCGGCCGGGCCGCCGGGCGGCCCCTGCCGGACGCCGACCGGCTCGCCTGGACGTGCCTGCTGATCGGGGTCAACGCCGGCATCGGCCGCGAACTGCGGCTCGCCGCCCTCGCCCGCCGGGCCCTCCGGACGGTCCTCGCCGAGCGACCCGACGAGGTGTCGTCCCGGCTGACCGCGCTCGCGTCGGCGTTGCCGAGCTTCGACGCGTCCGACCCGGAGGAGAGCATGAAGGCCGCCGCCGAGATGATCGCGCACCCGGACCCGTACGTGCAGGGCCTCGGCCTCTTCGCCCGCGCGGCGGCACGCGAGAACGGCGGCATGCCCGAGGCGTCGATCGTCGACGCCGAGCACGCGTACCGGCGCTTCGAGGTGGCCGGCGACCACTGGGGCATGGCGATGGCGGCGGGAGGCGCCGGCCAGTTCTTCAGCCTGCGCGGCGACGCCCGCTCGGCCGAGTGGCTCGCCCGCAGCGTCCGCCACATGGACCTCATCGGTGCGACGCAGGACGCCCGGTCGATCCGGGTGCTGCTGGACGTGCAACTCGCCCTCACCGGCGACACGGAGGCGGAGCGGCGGCTGCGCGAGACCGCGACACCCGGCCAGGCCGAGGAGGTGGACGCGGCACAGGCCCGCCTCGGGCTGGCTCACCTCGCCTGGCAGCGCGAGCGGTACGACGAGGCGACCGCCCACGCCGACGCGGTGGTCCGGAGCCTGGCCGGGTGGGTCGCGCCGCCGCCACAGCCGCGCGTCGTGCTCCGGGTCGCGGTGGCGGTCCTCTACCTACGGCTGGAGCACAGGAGACCGACCACGGGAGACGACGCCGACGCCCGCGCGACCACGTTGCTGACGCTCGCCCGCGACGAGGCGCTGTCCTCGAAGGACCTGCCGGTCATCGGGGCCTGGGCGATGGGCGGCGCGGAACTCGCGGCGCACCGGGACGACGTGCCGACCGCTCGGGAGCTGGCAGTGCTCGGGATGCGGATCGGCACCAACGTCGGGGCCCTCTTCCCACCCGGGAGCGGCGAACGGCTCGACGCCGCCCTCGGAAAAGAGGAGCAGCGTGAGCCGTTGCTGGCCGCGTGGCGCGAGCGGCCGGTCGCCGCCACCGTCACCCGGATCCGCGAGCTGATGGACGACCTGCTCGCCTAGATCTTCTTGCGGTACGCGCGCAGCGCCAGCGGCATGAACAGCGCCACGAAGCCGGCACACCAGGCGAGCGTCCACCACACGTGCGAGCCGACCGGTGTGCCGAGGAACAGCCCGCGTACCGCCGCCACCAGGTGGGTCATCGGGTTGACGTCCACGAACGCCTGCATCCAGCCCGGCAGGGTGTCGGCGCTGACGAACACGTTGGACGCGAAGCTCAGCGGCATGATCAGCGCGAACATCAGACCCTGCACGGCGCCCGGGGTGCGGACCTTCATCGCCACGAAGACCGGCAGCCAGCTCAGGCAGAGCGCGAACAGCACCGCGAGCAGGCAGCCGGCGATCGCCCGGAGCGGATCGGAGTCGATCCGGAAGCCGAGCAGGTAGCCGATCGCGAGGGTCGAGACCGTGACGATCACGTACCGGACGACGTCTCCCAGGACCGCGCCGACCAGTGGCGCGGAGCGGGGGACGGGCAGCGACCGGAACCGGTCGAAGATGCCCTTGGCGATGTCGGTGTTCAGGTTGACGCCGATCGCGATCGCGCCGGTGGCGATGGTCTGCGCCAGGATGCCGGGCAGCAGGAACTGCAGGTAGTCGTGCGTGGATCCGGCGACCGCGCCGCCGAAGATGTACACGAAGATGACGAGGAACAGCACCGGTTGCAGCGTGACGTCGATGAGCGCCTCGGGCGTACGCCAGGTCTTGATGAGGCTGCGCTTGGCGAGCGCCATCGAGTGCCGGACGAGCCGGAACGGTCGCGGGTTCGGGACGGCCGTGGAGAGCACGGCGTTCGTGGTGCGGGGCGGGGCGACCAGGGTGCTCATGCCGCGACCTCCTTCAGGCTGGTGGTGTCGTCCTCGGACGCCGTACGCCCGGTGAGGGTGAAGAACACCTCGTCGAGGCTCGGCAGGTGCAGGGAGAGTTCGGTGACCGCGATGCCCGCGGCGGCGAACCGCGCGACGCTCTCGGTCAGGGCCGCGTCATCGGTGACGGGGACGGCGAGTACGCCCTTGCGGATCTCGTCGGCCTGCGCGCCGGAGCCGACCTCGGACAGGATCGCCGCGATCCGGGACAGGTGCGCCGGGTCGGACGGCCGCACCTCGAGTGTCTGGCCGCCGACCACCCGCTTGAGCCCTTCGGGCGTGTCGTACGCGATCACCCGGCCGTGGTCGATCACCGTGATGGCGTCCGCGAGCGCGTCGGCCTCCTCCAGGTACTGCGTGGTGAGCAGGACGGTCGAGCCGTTCGTGACCAGCGAGCGGACCACGTCCCACATGTCCTCGCGCTTGGCCGGGTCGAGCCCCGTCGTCGGCTCGTCCAGGAAGATCACGTCCGGTGAGCCGACGAGGCTGGCGGCCAGGTCCAGCCGTCGGCGCATACCGCCGGAGTAGGTCTTCGCCGGCCGGTCGGCGGCGGCCGTCAGGTCGAACCACTCGAGCAGTTCGACGGCCCGCCGCCGGGAGCCGGCGCGACCCAGTTCGAGCAGCGTGCCGAACAACTCCAGGTTCTGCCGCCCGGACAGGTCCTCGTCGACCGAGGCGTACTGGCCGGTGAGGCCGATCGTCCGCCGGACCCGCTCGGCGTCGCGGACGACGTCGAAGCCGCTGATCCGGGCGGTGCCGGCGTCCGGGGGAAGGAGCGTGGAGAGGATGCGGACGGCGGTTGTCTTGCCGGCGCCGTTGGGGCCGAGGACCCCGAGCACCGTCCCGCGGGGCACGGCGAGGTCCACGCCCTGTAGTGCCTTCGTCTTCCCGAAGGTCTTGACGAGGCCCTCGGCCTCGATCACCAGGTCAGCTGTCATGCCGTACAGCCTGCGCGGCTCGCCTGACACGGCCCTGACACGCCACCGACACCGGCACCGACACGTCGCCGAGGCGGTGGGGTTTCCGCCGCCGCGCGCCGGCGGGTGGCCGCTGACCGCACCACGGCGCGCGGTCGGCGCGCCGGGGGTGTACGAGGCGGCATGGCAGGGACGAGAATGCCGATCAACGTGAATGTCCCTCGGGCAGCGGCGTCCGGGGGACGACGGGGGGAGGACGCGGTGTCACCATCAACACGCCTCGGCACGGCGGGGGTTGTCCTGGGCCTGATCATGGCGGGCCTGAGCGTGCCCCCGGCCGGCGCGCACCAGCGCGACCGGGGCTACTCGGCCGAGATCCGCCGCGCGTCCTACGGCGTCCCGCACATCACCGCCACGAACTACGCCAACCTCGGCTTCGGCGTCGGGTACGTGCAGGCGGAGGACAACCTCTGCGTGATCGCCGAGAAGGTGGTGACGGTCAACGGCGAGCGCTCCCGCTACTTCGGGGCGACCGGCCCGACCGACGCGAACGTGCGCAGCGACCTGTTCTTCCGCAAGGCCGTCGACGACCGGACGGTGGAGCGGCTGCTCGACGGCCGCCGCGACGGCGTGCACTCGCCGTCCAACGACGTCCGCGACCAGATCCGTGGCTTCGTCGCCGGCTACAACTCCTACCTGCGTCGCACCGGCGCGGCGCGGCTCACCGACCCGGCGTGCCGGGCCAGGCCGTGGGTGCGCCCGCTGACCGAGCTGGACATCTGGCGTACCACCTGGGCCAGCATGGTCCGGGCCGGCTCACGGGCGGTGCTCGACGGCATCGTCGCCGCCGCACCGCCCACCGCGACCGGCCCGGCCGCCGTCCAGGACGCGCCCGGCGCCGCCGCCGTGCTCGCGTCCCGCGACGGCGCGCCCGCCGGGGTGGGCAGCAACGCGTACGGGCTGGGTGAGGCGGCGACCGCCAACCGCGGCGGCATGGTGCTGGCCAACCCGCACTTCCCGTGGGACGGCGCGGAACGCTTCTACCGGATGCACCTCAAGGTGCCCGGCCGCTACGACGTCGAGGGCGCCGCGCTGATCGGCGACCCGATCGTCGAGATCGGGCACAACCGCACCCTCGCCTGGAGCCACACCGTCTCCACCGCGCGACGGTTCGTCTGGCACCGCCTCGCGCTGGTCCCCGGCGACCCCACCTCGTACTACGTGGACGGTCAGCCACGGAAGATGACCACCCGCACGGTGACCGTGCGGGTGCCCGGCCCCAACGGCGGCACGGTCCCGGTGAGCAGGACCTTCCACGACACCCACTTCGGGCCTGTCGTGGTGGTGCCCGGCACCTTCGACTGGACCGCCGGCGCCGCGTACGCCATCACCGACATCAACGCCACCAACAACCGGGCCTTCGACGGGTGGCTGCAGATGGGCCGCGCCGAGACCGTCCGGGACCTGAAGCGGGTCCTCGACCGCTACCAGTTCCTGCCCTGGGTCAACGTGATCGCCGCCGACGCCCGTGGTGAGGCGCTCTACGCCGACCACTCGGTGGTTCCCCGGGTGACCGACGCGCTCGCCGCCGCCTGCATTCCCGCGCCGTTCCAGCCGCTGTACGCCAGCAGCGGTCAGGCCGTCCTCGACGGCTCCCGGTCGGCCTGCGCGCTCGGCGCCGACCCGGACGCCGCCGTGCCCGGCATCCTCGGCCCGGCGAACCTGCCGGTCCGTTTCCGCGCCGACTACGTCACGAACTCCAACGACAGCTACTGGCTGGCCAACCCGCAGGCGCCCCTGGAGGGGTACGCGCGGATCCTCGGCGACGAACGGACCCCGCGCAGCCTGCGTACCCGCCTCGGCCTCGACCAGGTCCAGCAGCGCCTCGCCGGCACCGACGGGCTGCCGGGACGCGGGTTCACCGCCGACCGGCTGTGGCGGACCGTCTTCGGCAACCGGGTGTACGGCGGGGAGCTGGTCCGCGACGACCTGGTGGCGCTCTGCACCGCCCACCCGACCGGCACCGCCTCGAACGGCGCGACGGTCGACCTGCGCGCCGCCTGCACCACGCTGGCCCGCTGGGACCTGCGCGCCGATCTGGACAGCCGCGGCGCGCACCTGTTCACCGAGTTCGCCCTGGCCAACGGGCTGCGCTTCGCGGACCCCTTCGCCGTCACCGACCCGGTACGCACGCCGCGCCGGCTCGACACCGCCAACCCGGGGGTGCTCACCGCGCTCGCCGACGCGGTGCAGCGCCTCGCCGGCATCCCACTCGACGCGCGTCTCGGGGACGTCCAGACCGAGCCGCGCGGCGAGCGGCGCATCCCGATCCACGGCGGGCGCGCCGAGGCCGGCATCTTCAACATGATCGTCAACAACCGGGTGCCCGGCGTCGGCTACCCGAAGGTGGTGCACGGCTCGTCGTTCGTGATGGCCGTCGAGCTGGGCCCGCACGGGCCGTCCGGACGCCAGATCCTCACCTACTCCCAGTCGACCAACCCGAACTCGCCCTGGTACGGCGACCAGACCGCGCTCTACTCGGGCAAGGGCTGGGACACGATCAAGTACACCGAGGCGCAGATCAAGGCGGACCCGAACCTGCGCACCTACCGGGTGGTGGAGGGCCGCCACCACTGACCCGCGGGCACAGGCCGGCCGGGCTCCCTGGCGGGGAGCCCGGCCGGTTGCGGTCGGCGCCTCCGTAGACCTGTCCGGCTCAGCGGGGGGCGTGCTGCGTCGGGAGAGGTACGTACGGCGCGACCACTCTCCGCGCGGTGGTCCACCTGCCCTCTCAGCCTGGTAGACGGCCCCGCGTGGAGACGAAGTGGTACGACATGACGGCGAACCCGGGGTCACGGACCAGCCGCCGGAAGGCGCTCAGCTGGTTGGGCGACAGCCCCGCGGCGAGCAGGTCCGGCTCCAGCTGGCGGGAGTTCGTCTCGTAGAGCGACGTCCCGGTCGAACCGCCGGCCCAGCTCTGCGAGTGGGTGGTGGTGTCCAGGTCGGTCAGACCGGCGAGGGCCATCTCGGTGTGCACGTCCTGCGCCCACCCCAGGTCGGCGCCGTGCTCCTGCAGCACGTCCATCATGGCGTCCATCACCTGCGCGAAGAGCTTCGCGGCGTCGTCGCTCGGTGCGGTCAGCACCCGCGGCGGCGCGGTGCAGTCGAACTCCTCGACCACCAGCCACCCGCCGGGGGCCAGCGCGCCGGCCAGCGTGCGGAGGACCCGTCGCCGATCGGGCAGGTGCAGCAGCACCAGCCGGGCGTGGATCAGGTCGAACGCGTCCCCGGGTGGCGCTTCGGTGCGCACGTCGTGTCGACGGACGTGCAGGTTGCCCTCCGTCACGAGATGCGTGGGGTCGATGTCCGTGGCCAGCACGCGACCGTCGTCGCCGACCGCGCGGGCGATCCGCCGGGCCATCGAGCCGCCACCCGCGCCGACCTCCCAGCAGGTCGCCCCCGGTCCCAGCACCGGGCGGGCCAGGCGGCGCGTCGTGATCGGATCCAGGAAGGACTCCAGCGCGTGCATCTGGGGGACGGCGTCCGGTGCGCCGTTGTCGAACGTGTACGTGCCATCGCTCGTAGCGGTTGTCATCGGTGTCTACCTCTCCGAGAGGGGTCGGGTGACTACGGGGTGTCGGCCCAGAGACG
>NZ_QGKR01000225.1 GCF_003172955.1 Micromonospora acroterricola
CGCCGCCACCACACCCGCGGCCGCGACCCCGACGGCGAAGCCGACGCCGAAGCCGACGACGACTCGCCCAGCCGCGCCGGCGGCGCCCGCGGTGACGTCGAAGAAGAAGGGCGTCGGTGTCTGGACCTTCGACGGCGTCAGCCAGGCACTGGCCAACTCGACGGCCAGTTGGTACTACACCTGGAACGTGAGCCACCAGGGCGTCACCACCCCGAAGGGCGGCGAGTTCGTCCCGATGATCTGGGGGGCGAAGAGCGTCACCGCCAGCAACCTGCAGGAGGCCAGGAAGAACGGCCGCTACCTGCTCGGGTTCAACGAGCCGGACATGGGCGGTCAGGCGAACATGAGCGTGGAGCAGGCGCTGGAGCTGTGGCCACAGCTGGAGGCGACCGGCCTGCCGCTGGGCAGCCCGGCGGTCGCGTGGGGCGGAGACCGGCCCGGCGAGTGGTTGGACCGTTTCATGACCGGCGCGAAGGAACGCGGCTACCGCGTCGACTTCATCGCCCTGCACTGGTACGGCGGCGACTTCACGACCACCAACGCGGTCAACCAGCTCAGGTCGTACCTCCAGGCGGTGCACGACCGGTACCGGCTGCCGGTCTGGCTCACCGAGTTCGCCCTGATCGACTTCTCCAACGGGGTCCGCTTCCCGAGCCAGGCACAGCAGGCCGCGTTCCTCACCGCGGCGACCCGGATGCTGAGCGGGTTGACCTGGCTGAACCGATACGCCTGGTTCGGTTTGCCCGCCACCGACAAGGACCAGACCGGGCTGTTCCGTACCGGCAGCACGGCGACCGCCGTGGGCCGCGCCTACCAGGCCGCTCGCTGACCTGGGCTACACGTGGTTCCGCCAGGAGTGCTGGGGCTCGTAGCCCAGCACCCGGCGTGCCTTGTCGATGCTGAGCAAGGTCTCGTGCTCGCCCAGCTCCCTGCGGACCTCGACACCGGGGTAGACCTCGGCCATCAGGCTGGCGCTGGACCTGCTCATCACGGTGTCCGCGTTGGCGATGATGAAGACGTCGGCGCCAGGCTGGTCGTGAACGAGCGCCCGCTCGACCGCCTGCGCCCCGTCGCGGGCGTCGATGTAGCCCCACAGGTTCCACCGGCGCAGCGCCGGGTCCGCGTCGAACGACGGGAACGGCGCGTAGTCCTCGACGTCCATCACGTTGGAGAACCGCAGACCCACCATGACCAGCTCCGGGTCCCACCGGCAGAAGTGCCGCGCCATCTCCTCCTCCAGCGCCTTGTTCAACGAGTACGTCGACTCCGGTCGCGGCGCGTACTCCTCGTCCACCGGCGCGTACGGCGGCGGAGTCTCGAACGGCAGGCCGAGCACCGTCTCGCTCGACGCCCACACCACCCGCTTGATACCCGCGGCCCGGGCCGCCGCGAACACGTTGTACGTCGCCGCGGAGTTGTTCGCGAAGGTGACCGCGTTGGACTGGAGGCCGGGAGCCGGGACCGCCGCCAGGTGCACGATCGCGTCCACCCTGCCGGGGTGCTCGTCGGCGCCGCCGGTGAACGCCTCCACCACCTGCCCGTAGTCGGTCAGGTCGACGAGGAGGAACTCGCCCCGCCCGTCGCGCCCGCTGGCCCGGTCCACCGCCAGCACGTCGACGCCCACGGCGCGCAGGTGCGCGACCACGGCGCGACCGAGCTTGCCGGCGGCACCGGTGACGACAACACGCTTGGGCAGTGCAGGGTTGCTCATGACCACATCTTCGCCGGGGGCAGCCGGAGCCCCGCAGCCGGGTGCGGCTCGGGTAGGCGCTGCGCCGGATGGCAAGGCCACTGTCATGCTGTCCCCGAGCAGAGATCTCCACCGCGGAACCAGCGCGTAGCCCGCGCGGCGAGCCAACGAGGTGAGCCCGGAAATGGTCGAGCCCGAAAGTCCTACGAACCGGACGCGAGTCTATGTCGACATGGTCGGTGACCTGTTCCATGCAGGTCACGTGGCGCTCCTCGAAGCAGCGCGTAAGTTCGGCGACTGGTTGATTGTCGGCGTGCTCTCTGACGAGGTCGTCGCCGCGTACAAACGCCGCCCCATCATGACCCTCGCGGAACGGATCGCCGTGATCAAGGCCTGCCGTTACGTCGACGAGGTAATACCCGACGCGCCGTACACGGTCACCACCGAATTCCTGGACCGGCACGACATCGCGTTCGTTGTACACGGTGACGACATCTCACCGGAGGCCGTGGCGGAGGTCTTCGGACCGGTCGCCGCCACCGGCAAGCTGCGGCTCGTGCGATATACCGCCGGAATATCCACCACGGACCTCATCCAGCGGATACGGATGTCCTCGTAGTGAACCGCGGGCACGCATCGTCACGCGTGACGGCCTCTGGCGCGGCTGCTAGTTCCGCCACGGTCCTCGTCCGGCGGCGATCGGGCTGGCACGTGCGTAACGTGCAGGGGTAACCCTGACGCGAAGAGGAGACTCATGTCCAAGCCACCGCTTCCCGAGGCCGCGGTCGCCATGCTGCAGAAGCCGAACCCGGCCGTCATGACCACCCTCCAGGCGAGTGGTCAGCCGGTTTCCGCGGCCACCTGGTACCTGTGGGACGACGGCCGAATCCTGGTGAACATGGACGAGAGCCGCCGTCGGCTGGACCACGTCCGGAACGACCCCCGGGTCTCCCTCACCGTTCTCGATGAGGACGGCTGGTACACCCACGTCAGCATCATCGGGCACGTCGCCGAGTTGCGCGCGGACGAGGGCCTCGCGGACATCGACCGGTTGTCCCGGCACTACACGGGAAATTCGTACCCACGGCGGGAGCGCGCTCGGGTCAGCGCCCTGATCGAGATCGACCGCTGGCACGGCTGGGGCTCACTCAAGGACAACAGCCAGGTCGGCTGACGCCTCGAACAGCTCGGAGCGCTAGAACTAGAGGCCCGGTCGGCCGCACCGCCGGCCGGGCCAGCGACCCCCACGGTCAGGGCTGCACGGTGGTAGCGGACGGGGCGCCGGCGCGGGTCACCAGGTAGCCGAAGGCCGCCGCGGTGAAGAACATGACGATGCCGTAGACGGCTCCCGGGATCGCCATCCGGGTGTTGTCGAGCAGCGCCGGGCTCAGCGCGATCGTGATGGCCAGGGTGCTGTTGTGGATGCCGATCTCGAACCCGGCCGCGGTGGCGGCGCTGCGGTCGACCCCGGCCAGCCGGGGCACCCCGTACCCGATGGCGAGGCTCAGCAGGTTGAAGGCGAGCACGGCGAGGCCGACGGAGACGAAGTAGTCGGCGATGTTCTCGCGTTCGCCGAGCACGGCACCGGTGATCACTGCGACGAGCACGATGACCGACAGGATGCGGACCGGGCGGTTCAGGCGGTCGGCGACCTGTGGCACCCGGGCGCGGACCAGCATGCCGATCGCGACCGGGACGAGCACGATGGCGAAGACCTGGAGCACCTTGTCGAACTGGAGGCCGATGCTTCGCCCGTCGGGGAGGAAGTAGGCCGCCGACAGGTTGACCAGGATCGGCAGCGTGAACACGGCGAGCACCGAGTTGATGGCGGTCAGGGTGATGTTCAGGGCGACGTGCCCGCCGAAGAGGTGGCTGTAGAGGTTGGCGGTGGTGCCGCCGGGTGAGGCGGCCAGCAGCATCATGCCGACGGCCAGCTCGGGCGCCAGGTCGAAGGCGACGACCAGGCCGAAGCAGAGGGCTGGCAGCACCAGCACCTGGCACACCAGCGCGATGACGGCGGCCCTCGGATGCTGGGCCACCCGGCGGAAGTCCGCAGTGGTCAGCCCGAGACCCAGGCCGAGCATGATGATGCCGAGGGCGATGGGTAGACCGACCAAGGTCAGGGCTGAGTCCATGGCACAACATCGTTACCACCGGGTAACGCCGCCACAATCCCCCGTGCGGCCGGTGGCTCTTGACTCCGGACCGTGATCGCCTTAACTTCATCAATCAGATAAGTGTCTTTACTAATCCCGCTCCATTCCTCGTGGGAGTGCCGATGCGACCATTCCGTCATCGCCGTCTCACCGCCGTCGTCGCTCTGGCGACGATGCTGGTGACCGCAGCACCGCCGACCGCCGCGAGCGCGGGCGACAAACCGGACCGCCGGGCCGGCTACCACCGGGTCGGCTACTTCACCCAGTGGGGCATCTACGGCCGGGCGTTCCCGGTCAAGAAGCTTGACACCTCCGGGGCGGCCAGCCGCCTCACGCACGTCAACTACGCCTTCGGCAACGTCAGTGAGGACGGACGCTGCTATGTGGACGGTGGACCGGGCGAGGGTGACGCCTGGGCCGACTACCAGCGTCCCGTCCCGGCGGAGGAGAGCGTCGACGGGGTCGCCGACGCCCCGGGTCAGGCGCTCAACGGCAACTTCGGCCAGTTGGCCAAGCTGAAGGCCAAGCACCCCCAACTGCAGGTGCTGATTTCGCTGGGTGGGTGGAGCTGGTCGACGTACTTCTCGAACGCCGCCCGCACCGACGCCTCCCGCAAGGCGTTCGTCGCCTCCTGCATCGACCTCTACCTCAAGGGCAACCTGCTGGGCGGGGACGGCGCCGCGGGCGGGCCGGGCGCGGCCGCCGGCGTCTTCGACGGCATCGACCTCGACTGGGAGTGGCCGAACTGGGCCGGCGAGCCGGGCAACGTCATCCGCCCGGAGGACCGGGAGAACTTCACCAAGCTGCTCGCCGAGTTCCGCCGGCAGCTCGACGCCTTCGGCCGCACGACCCGCGAGCACCACCCGCTGACCGCGTTCCTGCCGGCCAACCCGGCGACCATGGACGCCGGCTACGAGGGTGGCAAGATCTTCAAGTATCTGGACTTCGCCACCGTGCAGGGGTACGACTTCCACGGCGGCTGGGAGGCGGTGGCCAACCAGCAGTCGGCGCTGCGCGTACCGGCGGGTTCGCCGGACAACCCGGACTTCTCCGTCGAGGTGGCGATCGACGGCTGGATCGCCCGTGGTGCGCCGCGCGACAAGCTGGTCCTGGGCATCCCCTACTACGGCCGGGGCTGGACCGGCATCACCGGGGGCGGCAACGGCCTGTTCCAGCCCGCCACCGGGCCCGCGCCGGCCACCTTCGAACCCGGGTACGAGGACTACAAGAAGCTCAAGACCCTGGCCGGTGACGGCTACACCGTGCACCGCGACCTCCGCGCCGGGCACGCCTGGCTGTTCGACGGTACGACGTTCTGGACGTACGACGATCCGGCGGTCGTGCTGCAGAAGACGCTCTACATCCGGCGGGCCGGCCTGGCCGGCGCCATGATCTGGTCACTCGACGGCGACGATGACAACGCCACGTTGACCAAGACGATCGGCCTCGGGCTGACGACCTGGTAGGCGTACCCCGATTGCGGCAGTTCTCCGGCCCGTCGCCGACCGATTGCCCGGTCGGCGGCGGGCCGACTACGCCTCCTGAGGCGCCACCGCGCGTACCGCGGCCTCGATGAGGGCGGTCACCCGGTTCATGTCCCGAGCCTCGCGTACGTCCAGCTCCGCCGACCATCCGTCCGCGCGGGTGAGCGTCACCGTCACGTCCTCGCGGCGGTGGGTCAGCCAGCCGGCGATCGCCTGGACCAGCACCATGACGGCGCCCGCGTCGCCGACCGCCACCGTCAGCACGTCCGTGGCGCCCGCCGGCGCCTCGCCGGGTGACGTCGTCGCACCGGCGGGGGCCGCGACCGCCACCTTGTCGCGAAGCCGGTCATCTGACCGCAGCCAGGACGCCAGGGAACGCTGGGCAGCGGCGGACGGAAGATCCGGGGCCACCCCGAGTGTGATCATCTCCAGAGACGCCGGCACCGTCTCCTCCTTCCGGGCGAAGACAACGAGCGGGGGTTCTTCCTCCTGTCATCCTGCCAGCCGCCCCCGGCGCCGGCATCCCAGACAGTCACCGGAGTCGATCAGACCTTGACCGGCGTGTCGGCGGTTCATAGGCTCCGGCCACCGTGAGCAATTTCCCGAGAAGGGAAACACAAGACATGGCCCCATCGATGCGTCCGTTCTGGACGATTCCCCCGAAGCGGCTGGCGAGCGCGGCCACCCTCACGCTCCTGCTCGGCATGATTCCCCTGCTCAGCGGCACATCGGCCGCGAGCGCCGCGCGTCCCTCCCCGTGCAGCGACGACCCGACCGCGCGGGTGAGCACCGTGCCCGCTCCGGAGGCCGTGCTCGGCTTCCCGCTCGGGGTGGGTCAGGAGCGGGTCGTCACCAACGACGAGGTCCGGACCTACCTCGGGGCCGTGGACCGGTCCTCCGACCGGGTCGTCACCGGTGTGATGGCCACCAGCGTGCTCGGCCAGCCGCTGCCGTACGCGGTGGTGTCCAACGAGCGCAACGTCCGGCCGAGCGCGTTGCGCAGCATCGCCGACGACATCCGGGACCTGCGGGATCCCCGCCGGACCAGCGCGAGGACGGCCGCCCGGACGGCGAAGGACAGCCCGGCCATCGTCTGGGTCACCGCGAACGTGCACGGCGGCGAGAAGAGCGGCACCGACGCGGCGCTCAAGACACTGTACGAGCTGGCGGCCGGCCTGTCCTGCGCGGTCGAGAAGCGCAACGACAACCTGGTCACCATCATCGTCCCGACGCAGAACCCGGACGGTCGCGACGCGACCCGGCGGCAGAACGAGTTCGGCTTCGACATGAACCGGGACTGGTTCGCCCGCACCCAGCAGGAGACCGACGGCAAGCTCGAACTCCTGCGGCGCTACCCGCCGCAGGTCTTCGTCGACGCCCACGAGATGGGTGGCCGCCAGTACTTCTTCCCGCCCAACGCGGACCCGATCCACCACGAGATCGCCGGTGAGGCGGTGGACTGGATCAACCGGATCGGTGAGGCCAACAAGGCGGGCTTCGGCTACAACGGCGCCTGCGACGACGACGTCGACACCGAGTGCTACTTCAACTACGACACGTACGACATGTTCTTCATGGGCTACGGCGACACGGTGCCGACCACGGGCTTCGGCGCGGCCGGCATGACGTACGAGAAGGGCAGCGCGTCGGCGGTGGCCGACCGGGTCCAGCAGCAGTTCAACACGCAGTGGGCGACGCTCGGTTGGGCGGCGGCGAACAGGCACGAGGTGCTGACCGACTACTTCGACATCTGGACCGACGCGCTCGCCCAGGGCAGGGCGGGCACGCTGGAGCCGAACGAGGTGGTCCAGCCCACCAACGAGGTCCAGTTCCCGGTTCCCGATATCAGGATCCGCTCGTACTTCCTGCTGCCCGACCGGCAGCTCGCCGACGTCCGCCAGCTCGTCGAGCGGCTGCGCCGGATGGACGTCGAGGTGTACGAGGTGCAGAAGCCGACCCGGCTCCCGACCGCGCGGGTCTTCGGCGGTCGGGCGGCCACCAACGTGACCGTGCCGAAGGGCGCGTACTGGATCCCGATGGACCAGCCGCAGAAGCACTGGATCCAGGCGATCATGGGCGAGGACCCGTACGTCCCGTTCCCGTACTTCTACGACGTGTCCTCCTGGAGCAACCCGCTGCTGATGGGTGTGTCCACGATCTACACCGGCGACACCGTCCGGCCGAAGGCGCAGCTGGTCCGGGAGATCTCCGGCGGCCGCAGCGGGCTGGCGTGGCCCTGGGGCTCGTACACGTACCCGCTGGACTCGGCGGCGGCCGCGGAGTTCACGTTCGCCCTGCTCGGCCGTGGCGTGCCGCTCGTGCGCAACCTGGAGACCAGCGCGGTGGCCCTGCCGGCGACCAAACTGAGCCGGACGGTCGACGAGCTGGCTGAGTCCTTCGGGGTGACCCTGACGCCGGGCGGGCGGGCCACCGGGACCCGACTCGAACTGCCGGACGTGGGCCTCTTCCAGGGCACCGGCGTCTCCACCACGTCGGGCTCCCACGGCGAGGCCCGGTACGTGCTCGGCAAGCGGTGGGGGCTGAACCTGACGCCGGTCACCACGGCCGACATCAACGACAACACCGAGGCGTTCACCGGACGCACCGTCCTGCTGGTGCCGGACGGCAGCAGCCCGACCGGCGGTCTCACCGCCGCCGGGCAGGCCAACCTGCGCGCCTGGATCGCGCAGGGCCACACCTACATCGGGCTGCGCAACGAGGGCACGCGGGTGGCCCGCGCCGCCGGGCTCACCTCCACCACCGAGAAGCCCAAACCGGCCGACTACCTGGTGATCGGCTCACACCTGCGGGTCGACGTCGACCAGGACAGCCCGGTCGCCCTGGGCCGCCCCGCCGAGGACTTCGAGTTCAACAACAGCGACCCGATCCTCAACCCGAGCACCACCGGGACGAACGTGCTCCGCTACCCGGCGGGTGACACCTTCTGGGCCAACGGCTACACCGTCGGCGCCGACGCGTTGAAGGGCACGGCGGCAGTGGTCGACGAGCCGACCGGCGCGGGTCGGGCGGTGCTGTTCGCGTTCAACCCGCTCTTCCGGGCGTACAACGAGAATGGTCTGCACCTGGTGGCCAACGCGTTGCTCTACCCGGCGGCGGGAGGCGCGACCAGCGCGCCGGACGCCCGGCGTTCGGCCGGGGTCGACCCGGCGCGGGCCAGCGCGGCCGCCGCGCCGGTGACGGCGGAGCTGGGCGGCGGGTGGCGCCCGACCACCATCGAGGTCGCGGCGACCGACCTGCCGCGCGCCCGGGCGATCGTCGATCGGTTCACCAAGGACGCCCGGACGTCCACGAAGGACGGTTCGGCGTACGTGGTGATCCCCAACCCGGAGGGACGCCAGGCCGACGAGCACCCGTTCCTGGGTGACCTGGTACGCGCGCTGCGCGACGCCCAGGTGCCGCTGAGGTCGGTGGTGGGCTGACGGATCCCGCACAGCGAAGCGCCCGTCCCCTCGACTGGGGGCGGGCGCTTTGGCGTAGTTCGGGACGGCTATGACCGCCGGGCGACCTGGGCGACGAACGCCCGCCAGGCCACCGGCCCGAAGACCAGCGCGGGCCCTTCGGGGTCCTTGGAGTCCCGCACACCGACGATGCCGGGCAGGTTGTCCGCGACCTCGACGCAATTGCCGCCGCCGGAGCCGCTGCGAGTCGACTTGCGCCACACAGCGTCGATCAGGTCCATGACGTCACCACTTCCTTGATCAGATCGAGTGACTGGCGGCGGGGTAACGCTTCGCTGCGAACCGTCTCCCACCTCGACATGAGAATATCCAGATCGGCGTCGCGGTCGATGACAACGCCGCCGAGCTGGTTCTCCATCTCCCCCACCCACGCGTGATCGGGCAGGCGCGCCAGGCTGAACGGCCCGGTCAGGCCGACGTGCATGCTGACCTCGTCCGGCAGCACGTGAACGCTGACGTTCGGCCGCTCCGCGAGGGTGGTCAACTGCTTGATCTGCCCGGTCATGACGTCGCGGAAGTCCGTGCCGGCGCGGCGGAGCACCGCCTCGGCGATGACGGCGACGAACTGCGGGGCGTTCGCCTTCGTGAGGACCGCCTGCCGGTCCATCCGGTGTGCGAGCCGCTTCTCGACCTCGTCGTCGCTCAACGTGTCGTCACAGCGGATGACGGCACGGGCGTAGCTCTCCGTCTGGAGCAGACCCGGCACGAGGCTCGGTTGGAAGCACCTGAGCTGGGTCGCCGTGCGCTCCGCGTCAAGCCACGGCAGGAACCAGGACGGGGTTCCCAGCTTCCCCACCATGCGCTCGAACAGCCCGCCGTTCTTGAACGCCCGGTCGGCGCCCTTGATGAAGTCCATCGTCAGCGCTCGCGTCTCACCCTCGACAGCGCTGACGTGCGACGCGCTGAAGCCGGCTCCCCGGCCGAAAGCCTCCTGTGTCATCCCGGCGGCCCCTCGGGCGCGGCGGATCTCGCCCACGATGAACGCGGCGAGTGGGTGCGGCAGATCGGGCATTCAACGCTCCCCAAACCGGAAGATCGACTACTCACGCCGTTGCTCGGCGTGGACCGTTTCGCCAGCTCAGCCCGAACCGGCGAACCACCTTCCGAGGGTAGTGGTCTCCACACCAGAGTGTCACCAACGGCGCGACCGGTGGAGGACCCGAGACCCGGCGGACGCGTTCGTGCCGGGGCCGCCCCTCTGGGCGAGCACTCACGGGGCGGCCCCTTCCAACGCCAGCCAGGGGAAGACCATGTCCATCGACAAGCCGAAGCTCACGGACTCACCACCGACGGTGCGGTCCGGCGACCTGCTGCACCTGACCCGTACCGCGAGCCCTCAGTTCGCCCAGCCCATCACCGTCCGCGTGATCCGCGCCCTGACCGACCGACACACGTACCCCGGTTGGCTGTGGATCGACGCCTACCAGCTCGGCGCGAACGGCGACGCCGTCGCGCGCCGCGAGCTGTACCTGATGCCGGCCGGCGCACGCCGGCTCGCCTGCCTGCCGACCCGGCCCGCCGTCCGGCGCCCGCTCCGGCGTGATCCGGTGCGGGTCGGCTGATGCCCCGTCACGCTTCCGACCACCGGCCCGCCCGCCCGACGTGGCGCTGCGGGACGTGCGGCATCGCCTGGCCCTGCTCGCCTGCGAAACTCCGTCTCCTCGCCGAGTACCGGCTCGACCGCCCCGCCCTGCTCATCCACCTGGCGAGGCTTCAGACCGAGGCCGCCGACAATTTGGCCGCGCTGAACCCGAACGCCCCGCCGGTCGACCTGACCGAGCGCTTCACCGGCTGGGCGTCCGCCCGATAGCTGACAGGCCCATGCACGTTGGGTAGATCTTGGACAGTTCTCGTCAGCTGCGCACGGAAACTGTCCAACATCTGCGACCAGAGGCGGGCACCGTCTCCAGGACGGTCACGCAACTGGCGCTCGCGTCGGCTAGCGGACATCCGCCGAGCAGGATCACGACAGCGGTCACCCAACCCGCGGCGCAGGCTGTCCGGGGCCGCTGGCGATGGGCGCCGGCCGCCGGAGGAGGCGCGCGACCCATGGGCGTACCCCGGGCAGGGTCGGTGGTCCGGGCGACGCTCGCCGGCTGCCTGGCCCTGCTGATGATGACCACGACCGTCGGCTGCCGGCGGTCCCGGACGGCCCCCTCCCCCACCGCCGCCGCGCCGGTCGGCCTCACCGTCGCCGCCTCGCAGCCGGCGTACCGGGTGGGTGAGCAGATCAACCTCCGGCTCAAGCTGGTCAACAACCGCGATGCCGGGTGCCGGCTGAGCCGGGTGCCGGACGGGACGGTGACGGTGCTGTCGCTGACCCGCGACGGCGAGCCGGTCGCGCCCACGGTCGGTGGTGCCGCGTACTACCGGGACTTCACCGCGTACCTGGTGGAGAACCTGGTCCCGGTGCCACCGCGCGGCTCGGTGGAGCTGACCCTGGGCAGTGACCCGCAGAGCCCCATCGGTGCGGCGCTGACGACCTCCGCCCCGGACGGCCGTGGCGGGGCCACCGTCACCTGGTGGCCGGTCGACCAGCCGGGGGCGTACCGCCTGGGGCTGGGTTACCTGCGGGCACCGCTGCGGGGGGTGCCGGCGGACCCCTGCGCCGCGACGGTCGAGCAGGGCACGGTGGCGTTCGAGGTGAAGGGCGGGTGACCGGCATGCGGAGCCGAGTCGGCGTACGCGCGGGCGTGGTGCTGGTCGGGTTGCTGGTGCTGCTGGCCCCACAGGCGGCGTCCGCCGTGGTGAGCGTCAACCCCGACCTGCAGACCGAGTACGCGGGCTGCGTCGGGCAGATCCGCAGCTCGGGCAACGGCGCCGTGCTCGACGCGCTGGAACGCTCCGGCAAGCAGATCAAGGTACGCAGACCCATCTTCGGTACGGAGAGCAGCACCACCACGTACGTCCCGGGCAGTGACGTGCAGATCAACTGGGTGCCGGAGAACGACGGGCGGAAACTGACGGACGAGGGTCCGGGCTTCACCGAGGACCAGTGCGCGACCCTCATCCACGAGATGAACCACGCCCTCGACGAGGTGAACGACACCGACCGGGGCCAGTTCTGCACCCAGGGCGGTCAACAGGTCAGCACCGCGGACCCCGACGAGGTGCACGCGGTGTTGGCGGAGAACGCGTACCGGCAGGCCGTCGGGGTGCCGACCCGCACGACGTACAGCGGTATGAAGCTGCCGCCGAACGGCAAGGACTGCGACCTGCCCAAACCCCGTCCGCCTGGCGGTGGCGGTTGCTCGATCTCGGTGATCGGCAAGGGTTACCGCTGCGCGAACAGCAACGGTGACCCGCACCTGCTCACCTACGACGGCCTCCGGTACGACTTCCAGGCCGCCGGGGAGTTCGTGCTCAGCCGCTCCCTCACGGACGACTTCGAGGTCCAGGTACGACAGACGATGTTCCCGGCCAGCTCGGTGGTAGCCGTCAACTCCGCTGTCGCCGTCCGGGTGGCGGGCGACCGTGTCGGCGTGTACGCGACACCCGACGGACCGGTGACCCGGGTCAACGGCGCGCCGCCGACCTCCGCGCCCACGGGCGTCAAGCTGCCCCGCGGCGGCACGGTCACCACCTGGGACGACGGCACGGTGACGGTCGACTGGCCGGACGGCGCGCGGCTGGACGTGCACCCGCTCGGGGTGTGGGGCGTGAGTGTGAGCGTCACCGCGCCGACCGGGCGGGCCGGGAAACTGGAGGGTCTGCTCGGCGACCACGACGGTGACCCCGGTGACGACCTGACCGTCCGCAACGGCGGCAGGTTGGCTCAGCCGCCCACGTTCGACGCGCTCCACCCCGGCTTCGCCGACAGTTGGCGGGTGGAGGGCCAGCGGTCGCTGTTCGACTACGAGCCGGGTCAGACCACCGACACGTTCACCGACCGGCGCTTCCCGCACCGGCTGCTCACCGTCGGCGACCTGCCCAACCGGGCCACCGCCGAACTCGTCTGCCGCCGGGCCGGCGTCACCGACCCGGCCGTCCTCGCCGACTGTGTGCTCGATGTCGCCCTCACCGGGCAGGTGGCGTTCGCCACCGACGCCGCCCGGGCGCAGCGCGACGCCCCCGGCGCCGGCGACGTCAGCCTGGAGGTGACCCGGCCCGGCGCCATTGCCGCGCTCAAGGTGCCCGGCCGGGCCGGTCAGAAGATCTTCATTCAGGTACCCGCCGCCACCGTTGCGGATCGCTGCAACGTGCTGCTCCTCCTCGACCCGCAGGGACGCGAGCTCGCGACCGGCTGCGTCATCTCCGGCGTCGGTTACATCGACACGACCACCCTGACCGCCACCGGCGACCACCAGGTGGTGCTTGACCTGTGGGGCTCCGACCTCGGGCGGGCGACGGTACGGGTGGTCACCGTGACCGACGAGGAGCAGACGCTCGCCGTCGACGGGCCCGGGGTGCTTGCGACGCTCGCCCAGCCCGGGGCGGTGAGTCGCCTGGCGTTCGACGGGCGCGCGGGCCAGAAGGTCTTCCTCCAGGTCACCGGCGCCACCCTGCCGGACCGGTGCGGCGTGCTGCGGCTGCGTGACCCGGCGGGCGACCCGGTGGCCGGCGGATGCGTGATCGGCGGCCAGGGGTACGTCGACGGGTTCGTCCTGCCGGCCACCGGCCGGTACGTGCTGGAGATCGACGGGGTGTCCACCGACACCGGCTGGGCGGACGTGCGGCTGCGCGACGCCCGCGACGAGCAGCTCGACACCGTCCCGGACGGACGGGCCAGCACCCTGGCCGTGCGGCAACCCGGCGCGGTCAGCCGGCTGCGCTTCACCGCCGACGCGGGTCGGCGGATCGCCGTCGAGGTGACCGCCGCGACCCTGCCCGACCGCTGCGGGATCCTGGCCCTGACCGGCCCGGACGGCGACGCGGTGGGCGGCGGCTGTGTCATCGGTGGGACGGGACGGTTCGAGACGGGCCCGCTGCCGAAGGGCGGCACGTACACGCTCGTGCTCGACCCGTACGCGGAGGACACCGGGTCGGCGTCCGTCACCGTCCGCCGGATCGGCTGACCGCGCGGCCGGCCGGCCCTGCGTACGGGCCGGCCGGCCGTGCGGAGGCGTCAGCCGGTCGTGCAGAGGGTGCCGTTGAGCGTGAACGCGGTGGGCAGCACGTTCGGGCCGCTGTACGCGCCGACGAAGCCGGCGCTGACGCTGCCACCGGCGGCGATCCGCCGGTTGTCGTCGGTCGGGGTGACCCGCACGGAGGCGCCGACCTGCTCCCACCCGGCGCTCCAGCCGCTGCTCACCTGTTGCCAGGCCGTCGGCCAGGTCCAGGTGAGTGTCCAGCCGTTGATCGGGCTCGTGCCGTTGTTGGTGATCTCGATGGCGCCGATGTAGCCGTTGCCCCAGTCGCCGCTGGTGGTGAAGCGGACGCCGCACGCGCTGGCGGCCGGGCTGCCGGTGGTGAAGGTGAGCGGCGGTGAGGACCAGGAGACCCGGCCGGCTGTGTCCCGGGTCAGCACGTTGACGGTGTACCTGCTGCCCGGCACCAGGTTGCGGACCGTGAGCGAGGTGGCGCTCGTCTCGCCGACCTGCTCGCTCGCCGCCCCGGTCTGCCGGTACACCTCGTACTTCGCGATCGGGCTGCCGCCCGGGGTGGCCGCCGGCCAGGAGATCGTCGCGCTCCGGTCGGTGACGCCGCTGACGGTGGCTTGGCCGGGCGCCCCGGGTCGACCGGCGGTCGCGCCGGCCGGTCGCAGCACGAGCATGGTCAACGAGTACGGCGGCAGCGTCCGGGTCGTCGCGGAGCCGGACTGGCTGGTGGCGATGCCGGCCGCGCCGTTGGTGAGGGTGGAGACCGTCGGCGCGGCGGCGGACGGGCTGAACCCGGCGTAGTCGATGGTGATCGGGCGGTCGGTCTCCGGGTCCTTGTTCACCAGCAGCACCGCGAGGTCACCGTTGCCCCGGCGGACGGCGTGCGCGGTGACCAGCGGCTGGTCGGTGCCGGCGCGGACGAACTGGTCGCCGGGCTTGGCGAACAGCTTCATCATGGTCAGCGCGTGGTAGGGGGCGAACGGTGTGTTCAGTGGCGGCTCGCACACCGAACCGTCCGCGGTGCAGGCGCCGCTGGAGAGCATCCCGAAGTCGCCGTAGTCGGTCTGGCCCGCCACTTCGGAGACGGTGCCGATGCCGTTGTGCACGTTCCACCACTGCACCGTGAAGACACCGTTCTCCAGCAGCCCGCTGTAGACGTCCGCCAGGAACAGCGCGGCCGGCTGGGTGGTCCGTCCGACGTCGACGTTCAACTCGGTGAAGCTGATGCCGATGCGCGCGGCGTTCGCCCCGGCGTACCGGGTGAGCTGCTGCCGGAGCAGGTACGCCGCGTCGGGGATGTGGCTGGTCCGGGCCAGTGACTCCGCGGCGGTGCCGCCCGGGTACCAGTGCACGTCGACGAAGTCGATCTTCGGGCCGGCGATGGAGAGCACGGTCTGGTTCCACGGGCCCGGGTCGGCGCCGGCGGTGATCCCGTCCGGCCAGTTGCCCGGCATCGTCAGCACCGCGCCGACCTTGATGGTCGGGTCGACCGCCTTCATGGCGTCGGCGTACTCGACGACCAGCCTCGCGTACTGGGTGGCGCTCTTGTCCGGGTGGTCGTCCGCCTCCCACGCCGACCCGTAGTGGCCGTTGCCGTAGTTCTCGTTGCCGACCGTCCAGTAGCGCGCGCCGTAGCCCCTGGTCACGTTGGCGTACCGCACCCAGTCGGCGGCCTCGGCCGGCGTGCCGGTGCCGTAGTTCGCGATGATCATCGGCTCGGCGCCGACGCGCTGGACCGCGGCCATGAAGGTGTCGAAGTCGGTCCCCGGTGCGACGTACCCGCCGGGGGCGGTGTGGTCCTTCCAGTGGTAGATGTCGGCGTACGAGCCACCGGGGTAGCGCATCATCTGCACGCCGGCGTCGCGCAGCAGGTCCGACGTGTCGGCGCTGCCCAGGTGCTGGTCCCAGATGGCGTGGTTGACGCCCAGCGCGGTTTCGGGCACGGTCGCCAACCCCGCCCGCGCGTCCACGGTCACGGCGATCGGATCGGCTGCCGCGCTGGCGGTCGGGGAGTTGACGCCGCCGAGCGCGCCCACGGCGAGCAGCAGGCTCGCCAGGAGTGCCGCTCGACGGGATCGGAGGTGGCGTGCCGGCCGGGACCGGCGGGACTTCGGGGTCTGCATGGCAGGGTTCCTTCGGAGAAGACGACAGTGGGTCGCCCAGCCCCGGACCGTCGCATCGGGAGATGCGGCGCGGCGGCGGGCGGACTCGTGGACGGACGGCTCCCGGCGTGCCGTCGTTCGTGTCACCGTCCCCCGGGAACCCACAAGGGATCCCCGCTGCCCATGGACGGACGTCAGCCCCGCGCGCGACATGTCATCGACGGCCAAGAATGTCACGGACGATCCGACGACCTCAAGTGCAGGCTTCCTTTCCGCCGTCTCCTCGCCCCGTGTTGGTCAAGTCATCACCTGAGGGCAGCACCCACCGCCAGGGCCGGCGGACCGCACGATCACGAGCGGGAATAATCCCGGGGCATGCGGGGACGATTCGGCGCGGTCAGACGGTGGTACGGGGAGCACAGGCGGGCGGTCCGGCGTACCAGCCTCGCGCTGGTCGCTGGTGCGGTGCTGGTGAGCGGCGGCGTCGTGGCCAGCGTGGTGTGGGTGCGCGGTGACGCGGACGGCCACATCTACAGCGAGGCCGGCGTGCCGGACGCGCCGGTCGCCCTGGTCCTGGGCACCAGGGTGGACGCGGACGGCACGCCGTCGCCGTTCCTCGCCGCCCGGCTGGAGGTCGCGCGGCGGCTGTTCGACGGTGGCAAGGTCCGGGCGATCCTGGTGTCCGGCGACAACATGAACGCCGACTACAACGAGCCCGAGGCGATGATGCGCTGGCTCGTCGACCGGGGCGTGCCGGAGCGGAAGGTCGTGCTGGACTACGCCGGCTTCGACACGTACGACTCGTGCGCCCGGGCGGAGCGGATCTTCGGGGTGCGGCGGGCGACCGTCGTGACCCAGTCCTTCCACCTGCCACGCGCGGTGGCGCTGTGCAGACGCCTCGGCATCGAGGCCAACGGCGTGGGCGACGAGACCGTGAAGAGGTACGCCCGACCGTGGCGGGTCAGCTCCACCCGGGAGTACGGCGCCTGCCTCAAGGCGGCTCTGGACCTGCTCTCGGGCCGGGACCCGGCCCATCTCGGCCGCCGCGAGACCGGTGTCGACGACGCCGTCGCGAACGGCTGACGCGACGGTCCGGTCCGGTCGTGCCCGGTCAGCGTCGCCGGGGTGCGGCGGCGCTGTCGCGTTCGATGAGGTCGGTGGCGAGTTCGACACGGGGGCTTTCGATCGTCTCGCCGGCGGCGAGACGCAGGACGGTGCGCGCGGCCAGCATGCCCATCTTGGCCAGGGGTTGGCGGACCGTGGTCAGCGGCGGGGAGCACCACCGCACCTCCGGCAGGTCGTCGAAGCCGACCACGCTGATGTCGTCGGGCACCCGTAGGCCACGTTTGCGGACCGCCTCGTAGACGCCGAGCGCCATCTGGTCGCTGGCGGCGAAGATGGCGGTGGGCCGGTCGGGCAGAGACAGCAGTTGAGTGCCGGCGGTGTAGCCGGCCTCGTGGTAGAAGTTGCCCGGGCGGATCAGGGTGTCGTCGACCGCGATGCCGGCGGCGCCGAGGGCGGCGCGGTAACCGTCGAGCCGGGCCCGGCTGCACATCAGGTGCGGCGGGCCGGCGATGAAACCGATGCGGCGGTGGCCGAGGCCCAGCAGGTACTCGTTGGCGCTCAGGCTGCCGGCCCGGTTGGTGGCGCCGATGGTGGGCGCCTCCTGCGGGTCGACACCTGCGGGGTCGACGATGACCACCGGGACGTGGAGGCGGCTCAGCTCGGCCTTGAGCGGCGGATTGACCATCGAGGTCACGAAGATGACCCCCTCGGTGGAGCGGGCGCGCATGTTGTCGAGCCACTGCTTGGCCGACGAGATGCGCCAGTGGATGGCCGAGACGACAGTGCCGACGCCGCTGCTCAGGCCCACGTCCTCGACACCCCGGATGATCTCCAGCGCCCACGGGCTGTCCAGGTCGTTGAAGACCAGGTCGATCAGGCCGGCGCCGGTCGCCGTGACCGGCGAACGACGGCGGTAGCCGTGCCGGTTGAGCAGTTCCTCGACCCGTTCGCGGGTCTGGGGTGCGACGTCGGAGCGACCGTTGATGACGCGGGAGACCGTTGGCACGGAGACGCCGGCCAGCCCCGCGATCATCGCGATGGTGACGTTCCGGCGATTGTCGGAGCCCACGGTCGCCCCTTCGTCTGGCTGGGTCTTCAGCTCGGCACGGCGGCGGATCGAGGTTCATCTCCGGAAGTTTCGGTGCTTCACCGGTATTACCAATCGATGGCCGGCACGCTACGAGCTGTTTCCACACTGGTCAAGGCCTCTGTCTTATTGCGAAAAGAGCGGCTAGCGTAGGCAGGGCTTCCACAGCTACCGGGCCAACAACCCGGAAGTTTCCGAAAGCCGCCCAGAGGAGCCTTCGTGTCGACCGACACCGCTGACGTGGGGACCGCTGCCCGGTCGATCCGCAACCCCGTCCTCGCCGGATTCCACCCGGACCCGTCGATGCTGCGCGTCGGCGACGACTACTACCTGGCCACCTCGACGTTCGAGTGGTATCCGGGGGTACGCGTACACCACTCGCGTGACCTCGTGCACTGGCGGGCCCTGGGCGGGATCATCACCGACCGTCGCCTGCTCGACCTGCGCGGCTGCGGGGACTCCAACGGGGTGTGGGCGCCCGACCTGACCTACCACGACGGCGAGTTCCACCTCGTCTACAGCGACGTGGCCAGCTTCGCCAGCGGCTACTGGGATCCGCAGAACTACCTGGTCACCGCACCTGACATCGCCGGCCCCTGGTCGGATCCGGTGCAGCTGCACGGGCGCGGTTTCGATGCCGCGCTGTTCCACGACGACGACGGCAGCACCTGGCTGTTGAGCATGAGCGCGGACTGGCGACCCGGCCGGGACCGCTTCGGCGGCATCGAGATCCAGCAGTACGACCGGGTGGCGCGCGCTCTCGTCGGCCGACCCCGTCTCCTGTTCACCGGAACCCCGGTCGGGGTCACGGAGGGCCCGCACCTCTACCGCCACGACGGCTGGTACTGGCTGATCACCGCCGAGGGTGGCACGAGCTGGGAGCACCAGGTCACCGTGGCGCGGTCACGGGAGCTGTTCGGGCCCTACGAGGTGGACCCGGACGGCCCGCTGCTCACCTCCGTCGGCCGACCCGACCTGCGCCTGCAGAAGGCCGGCCACGGCAGTCTGGTTCGCACTCCGGACGGCGGCTGGTACCTGGCGCACCTGGTCGGACGCCCCTACTCGCCGCGGGGCAGCTGCGTGCTCGGCCGGGAGACCGCGATTCAACGGGTCGACTGGCCGTCGGGTGGCTGGCCCCGGATTCCCGGCGGGGTGCCGGCGGAGGAGGTCACCGCACCCGACCTGCCCGCACATCCGTGGCCGGCGGAGCCCGCCACCGACCATTTCGACGCCCCGGAGCTGGGCGGCTGCTGGTCGACGTTGCGCCGGCCGGCCAGCGCGGACTGGCTCGACCTGCACTCCCGCCCGTCGCACCTCCGGATCCACGGAGGACAGTCACCGGTGGGCCGGCAGAGCCCGAGTCTCGTCGCGCGGCGCGTCGGGGCCACGCGCTGTTCGCTGGAGACCGTGGTCGAGTTCACCCCGGTCGACCACCGCCAGCTCGCCGGGATCACCGCCTACTACAACACCCTCAACTGGCACCACCTCTACCTGAGCCGTGCCGACGACGGGCGGGTCGTCCTGGAGCTGCTCAGCTCCGACAACGGGCGGCGCACCCCGCACCCGGAACTGACCGTCGACGCCAGCGACGTCGTCCGCGTCGGACTGCGGGCGACGTTCGACGGGCCTGTCGTGCGCTTCGACTACGACCTCGGCGCGGGTTGGCACCGGCTTCCGGTCGACCTGGACGCGACCATCCTGTCCGACGAGCACGCCGCGCTGATCATCGACGGGGAGCCGGCGGCGTGGGGCTTCACCGGAGCGTTCCTCGGGCTGTGGGTGCAGGACCTCGGCCGTGACGGCGCCTACGCCGACTTCGACCTGGCCACCTACCGGGAGCAATGACCGCCGTCCGTCGACCCGAGCGGCACCGCAGGGCGGTCAGCGCCGACGGGCGCCTCACCCGGCACCGCGCCGTCGTCGCCCGGCGTGGGCGACGGCGGGTCAGGTCGCGACGGCGACCGGCTCCCGGTCGCGCGAGCGTCGGTCGGCGGCGAGGCTGAGACCCGCCAGAACCAGCCCGAGGACCGCGAGGGCCAGGCCGACCCGGGCCGGTGCGAGGTAACCGAGCCCGGCGGTGATCGCGACGCTGCCGAGCGCGGCGCCCAGGCTGTTCGCGATGTTCATGGCCGACTGGTTGACCGCCGCCCCCATCAGCTGGGCGCCGGGCGCGACGGTGATCAGGCGCGCCTGGAGGACCGGGCCCAGGTAGAGGCTGGTCGCGCCGACCAGGAACGCGCCCACGAACAGGCCCGTGCGGGTGGACGCCACGAGGCTGAACACGGCGATGCTCACGATCATCGCGACGAAGCCGACGATCATGCTCCGGCGCAGGTCGCGGTCCCCGAGCCAGCCGCCCAGGGCGTTGCCGACGGTCATGCCGAGACCCACCGCGACGAGGGCCCACGGCACCGTCGCGGCCGAGAGGCCGGCGACGTCCGTGGTGACCGGCGCGATGTAGGAGTCGACCGCGAAGAACCCGGCGAAGCCGACCGCCCCGGTGGCCGCGACCAGCCACACCTGCGAGGTCCGCAGCGCCCGCAGCTCGGCGGCCGGCGAGCCGTCCACCGCCGCGGCGACCTCCGGCACGACCGCCAGCACCGCCAGCAGGGTGAGCAGGAAGACTCCGGCGATGACCAGGTAGGCCGTGCGCCAGCCGGCCGCCTGCCCGAGCCGGGTGATCAGCGGTACGCCGACCACGTTGGCGGCGGTCAGGCCGCTGAGCACGGTGGCGAAGCCCCGCGCCTCCCTACCGGGACCCATCAGGGCCGCCGCGAGCAGGCCGGCCGCGCCGAAGTACGCGCCGTGCGGCAGCGCCGCGACGAAGCGTGCCACCAGCACCATGCCGAACGTCGGCGCGGTCGCCGACGCGATCGTGCCGACGGCGAAGAGGACGAGAAGCCCGAGCACGAGCTTCTTGCGGGGTACGCGCGCGCTCAGGGCGGCGATCAGGGGAGCGCCCACGACGACGCCGAGCGCGTAGGCGGTGATCATCCAGCCCGCGCGGGCCACCGCGCCCGACGACGACTGGGCGTACTGCTCCGGGAGCAGGCCACGCGCCATCTCGGGCAGCAGGCCCATCGCCACGAACTCGGTCAGGCCGACGGCGACGCCACCGAGCGCCAGGGCGGCGACCGCCGCGAGGCGTCGACGTCTGCTCAATCCATCCACCGGGAGAATTTAGCAACAGCGTTGCGTAATATGGTGGTGAGATGACTCGCATCACCGCGGA
The DNA here is from genome assembly GCF_003172955.1 of Micromonospora acroterricola. Classification (GTDB taxonomy): domain Bacteria; phylum Actinomycetota; class Actinomycetes; order Mycobacteriales; family Micromonosporaceae; genus Micromonospora; species Micromonospora acroterricola. The sequence continues at coordinate 21,335 of NZ_QGKR01000225.1, forward strand.
CGTCTCGTTCCTGCGCGGCTACAACCAGGCGCTCGTCATGGCGGTGGGCCGCAGGGTGGGCACCTTCGAACGGTCGACCGTCGTCGACGCCACCGGCCTGACGCCGCAGGCGGTTTCCAAGGTCATCGCTCGGCTGACCGCCGACGGCCTGATCCGTTCCGCCGGCGTCCGCCGTCCGACCGTCGGCAAGCCCGCGGTCGTCTACGAGCTGATCCCCGAGAGCCGGTACGCGATCGGCGCCCACGTCGCCCGGCGCACCCTGCGGCTGGTCCTGGTCGACCTGGCCGGCACCGTGCACCACTCGGCGGTCAGCCCACTGGCCGCCGATTTCACCCCGGAGCACCTGCTCCACGCCCTGAAAGCCGGCATCGACGCCATCACCGGCGGCAACGACCTTCGCGGCCGCCTGACCGGCGTGGGCCTCGGCATGATCGGCCCACTGGACCACGAGCACGGTCTGGTCCGTGACGCGCACGGCCTGCGTCACTGGCACGACGTGCCGCTGCGCGAGGTCGCCGAGTCGTACCTGGGCCTGCCGGTGCATCTCGACAAGGACGTGACGGCGGGGATCACCGCCGAGGCGTGGCGGCACGGCGGCGCGTTCGGCGACGCGGCTCTCATCATGGTCGAGTCGGGCATCGGTGGAGGCTTCTGGTTGGGCGGCGCCGCCCACCGCGGCGCACACACCAACGCCGGGGAGTTCGGCCACACCGTCGTCGATCTGGACGGACCCCTCTGCGTCTGCAGACGCCACGGCTGTCTCGAGATCGTCCACAACCGGGCCGCCGAGGCGGGAGACATCTCCCGCGCGGCCCGCGTCCTGGCCGTCGGCGTCGTCAACCTGCTCCAGACGCTCGACCTCGCCCACGTGGTGCTGGCGGGAGCGGACCTCCTACGGCACGGGGACACCTACCTCGCCGCCGTCGAGAGGGCCGTCCACGCGGACGGCCGACGCGGGGACTGGCTCGCCACCGACGTGTCCCTGTCGAGCCTCGGCGCCGACGCGATCGCCGCAGGAGCCGCCATGCAGGTTCTCGACGAGCACTACGGCATTCCGGACCTCGCCCCGCTCTAGGAGACCGTGGGCGCCGCCCAGGCCGGGTCGCGACCGGTCAGACCGACGACCCGGTCGAGCAGCGCGGCCTCGGCCGGCACCATGACCGACGGCCCGAACAGACCCGGGGTGCCCTCGCTGCTCGCCTGCTGCGACACCAGACCGTGGACCCACTCGACGGTCTGCGGGTCCGCGTCGTACGCCTGACCGGTCGCCCGCGCCAGATCCCAGCCGTGCATGAACACCTCGTTGAGCGCGACGAGACCCATGACCTCGGCCGGGAGCACCACCCCACCGGCCGCCGTCTCACCCGTCCAGGCGCTCGGTGCGCGCCACGCGGCAACCAGGTGATCGAGCTGTGCGGGCAGGACACTGCGCCACGCCGGGTCCAGGTTGGCCAGCGCGGGACGGCCGGGACCGCCCGGCGCACGGTCGGACCCCTTCTCGGCGGCCGTGCGGAACGCGACGGTGAGCCCGACGAGGTGGTCGAGCAGGTCGCCCACGACCCATCCGGCACAGGGGGTGACGGCGGTGAGCTGGTGATCACCCACCCCGTGCACCAGTGACGTCAACGCGCGAGACGCCGGCCCGAGATCCGGGGTGCCGCTGATGTCGCGCATCTCGTTGCTCCTTCGAGGTCGGTCGTCCGCAGGCTAACCGGGGGGACCGACAGAACGCCCGGGTCCGTCGGACACCCGGGTGGCGAGCGTCGCTCATGCTGGAAGAGTGATTCGCTTCGTGCTGAACGTGCTGTGGCTCATCTTCGGTGGTGGCATCGTGCTGGCGGTCGGCTACGGCATCGCCGCGCTGATCTGTTTCGTCCTGGTCATCACCATCCCGTTCGGCGTCGCGTCGCTGCGTCTCGCCGTCTACTCGCTGTGGCCCTTCGGCCGCACCCTGGTGCCCAGGCCCGGCGCGGGTGTCGGCTCCGGGTTGGCGAACATCCTGTGGGTGGTGCTGGCGGGCTGGTGGCTCGCCCTGTCCCACATCGTCGCCGGCGTCGCCCTCTGCGTCACGATCATCGGGATCCCGTTCGGTGTCGCCAACTTCAAGCTCGTCCCTGCCGCGTTCTGGCCGCTCGGCCGCGAGGTCGTCGAGGCACCCTGACGGCTGGCCGACCCCCGTCGAGAGTAGACGGACGGGTATCGTTCCGGACGCACCGCAGCGGTGGCCCACAGCCCGACGAACCCCCGACAGGAGGCTGGCATGGCCGGCCCGGACGCCGAACTCGCAGCGACGCTTCAGCCCGACGTGCCGCACGCGGCGCGGATCTGGAACTACTGGATGGGCGGGAAGGACAACTTCCAGGCCGACCGGGCGGCCGGTGACGCGGTGGCCGAGGTCTACCCGGAGATCGTCCTGATGGCGCAGCACTCGCGGCGGTTCCTGGTGCGGGCCGTGCGTTTCCTGGCCGCCGAGGCGGGCATCCGGCAGTTCCTGGACATCGGCACCGGCCTGCCCACCATGCAGAACACCCACGCCGTCGCCCAGGCGGTCGCGCCCGAGTCGCGGATCGTCTACGTGGACAACGACCCGATGGTCCTCGTGCACGCCCGGGCGCTGCTGGCCAGCACGACCTCGGAGGGTGTCACCACCTACGTGCCCGCCGACTACCACGACCCGGAGCGGATCCTCGCCGAGGCGGCGCAGACACTGGACTTCGACCAGCCCGTCGCCGTGATGTACATGGGCGTGCTGGGCTACGAGCCCGACCTGTCCGTGGTGCGCTCGATTGTCGACACGACGATGGCCGCGACCGCCTCCGGCAGCCACCTGGTGCTGTGGGACGGCACCAACACCAGCCCGGCCGTGGTCTCCGGCGCCGAGCGGCTGGCGGAGAACGGTGGCGTCCCGTACATCCTGCGCAGCCCGGACGACCTCGCGAGCTGCTTCTCGGGGCTGACGATGGTGGAGCCCGGCCTGGTCCCGATCCCGCTGTGGCGACCGGACGACGCCGACGCCACGGGGATCGACGCGTACGGCGCGGTGGCCCGCAAGCCCTGATCCTGTCGAACATCAGCTATCTGCTCTTCGCCCGGCGGACACGCGCCGGGCGTCCGGGGCGGGAATGATCCATGGCGATCTATCCGCACCGGACGCAGGAGCACACATGCGCGACAGAAGCAGCAGGACCCCGTCCCGGGTGGCGAGGGCGTTGGCGGCGGCCGGCGC
>NZ_QGKR01000231.1 GCF_003172955.1 Micromonospora acroterricola
GAAATGGGGTGGGTGGGTCAGGCGGCGGTGGACCAGATGGCGCGGAAGGCGGCGGCTTCGCCGGCCAGCCAGCGTTCGATCTGCTCGGGCTTGGCGTCGGTGGGCATGCGGTGGGCCTGGCCGCGCCGGACGTCGACCAGGACCGGCTCGGCGTGCGGCAGCACCGCGTCCATGTGTCGTGCCATCAGGTGCAGGGTGGCGAGCATCGACTCCTCACTCGGCGGGGTCTCGTCGAAGTGCAGCCGGACCGCCTCGACACGGCCGTCGGCGTGGCGTACCCCGAAGTGGGGGTTGATCTTGACGGGTAGGTCGCCCAGCATGGCCAGGGCGTCGCGGGTCTGGGCCAGGTCGATGGCGCCCGGCTCGCCGAGGGAGTGCAGCCAGGCCGTGGCGCCGGGCACCAGCGCCTGGTAGAGCGGGCGCCAGCGGGGCTTGACCACGTCCACCACGCCGGCCAGGTGCGTGCCGCCGGTGTGGAACGCGATGTCGGCCTTGAGCGCCTTGACGAACTGGCCGTGCGGGTTGAAGCCGGAGCGACTGGCTCGCTGCTTGCGCAGCCCGCCCACGAACGTGGCCTTGGTGGGGCCGGTGCGGTCGACGTAGCGGGTGAAACCGAGCAGGGTGGCGTAGGGCGTGAGGGGCGTGGAGGCGGGCGCGGTCACGGGCGTCCTCCCAGGTCAGGAACTCGATTAGTACATACATTCTAATCGACGGGTCTGACATCGCCCAGTGAAAACGGGGGTGCGGAAGACGCGACAAAGGGGGCCGCCCGGCGTTCGGACGACCCCCTGTCGAGATGACCGCTAGAGCTGGCCGACGTCGGTGATCCGGATGACCGCTGCGCCGACCTCGTCCGACGCGGCCAGGTCGACCTCGGCGCTGATGCCCCAGTCGTGGTCGCCGTCCGGGTCGTCCAGGATCTGCCGGACCGTCCACCGCTCCCGGCCCTGCTCGATCATGAGCAGCGCCGGCCCGCGCGCGTCCGGACCCACCCCGATTGAGTCGTACGCCTCGAAGTACGGCTGAAGCGCGTCGGCCCACGCGTCGTAGTCCCAGCCGTCGCCGGCGTCCAGTTCGGCGAGGAGGTCCCAGCGGCGCAGCGCGGCCAGCTCGACCCGGCGGAACAGCGCGTTGCGCACCAGCACCCGGAACGCCCGCGCGTTGCGGGTCACCGCCGGTGGCCGGTCGGTCAGGGCGGCGTGCGCCTGGGCCACCTCCGCCACGTCGGACGGGTTGCGCAGCCGCTCCCACTCGTCGATCAGGCTGGAGTCGACCTGGCGGACCAGCTCGCCCAGCCACTCGATGAGGTCGATCAGCTCCTCGGTCTTGGCGTCCTCGGGGACGGTCTGCCGCAGCGTCTTGTACGCGTCGGCCAGGTAGCGCAGCACCAGGCCCTCGGAGCGGGTCAGCCCGTAGAACGACACGTACTCGGTGAAGGTCATCGCCCGCTCGTACATGTCGCGGACCACGGCCTTGGGGGAGAGCTCGTGGTCGGCGACCCAGGGGTGCCCCTGCCGGTACATCTCGTACGCGGCCTCGAGCAGTTCCGCGAGGGGCTTCGGGTGGGTCACCTCGTCGAGCAGTTCGAGGCGGGCCTCGTACTCGATGCCCTCGGCCTTCATCGCGGCGACCGCCTCGCCGCGCGCCTTGAACTGCTGCGCGGAGAGGATCTGCCGGGGGTCGTCGAGGATCGACTCGATGACCGAGAGGACGTCCAGGGCGTACGACGGGGACTCGGCGTCGAGCAGCTCGATGGCGGCCAGGGCGAGGGGGGAGAGCGGCTGGTTGAGCGCGAAGTCGAGCTGGAGGTCCATGGTGAGGCGCACCCGTCGGCCGGTCTCGTCCGGCTCGGGCAGCTCCTCCACCACGCCGCCGGCGCGCAGCGCCCGGTAGATGGCGATCGCCCGGCGGATGTGCCGGCGCTGCGCGGCCGGCTCCTCGTGGTTGTCGGTGAGCAGGTGCCGCATCGCGGTGAACGCGTCACCGGGGCGGCCGATCACGTTGAGCAGCATCGAGTGGCTGACCTGGAAGCTGGAGGTCAACGGCTCCGGCTCGGCGTCGACCAGCCGGTCGAAGGTGGGCTGGCCCCAGCCGATCGAGCCCTCCGGCGGCTTCTTGCGGACCACCTTGCGCCGCTTCTTCGGGTCGTCGCCGGCCTTGGCGAGGGCCTTCTCGTTGTCGATCACGTGCTCGGGGGCCTGCACCACGACCCGGCCGATGGTGTCGTAACCGGCCCGGCCGGCCCGCCCGGCGATCTGGTGGAACTCCCGGTTCTTGAGCAGCCGCGTGCGCACCCCGTCGTACTTGGACAGGCCGGTGAACAGCACGGTGCGGATCGGCACGTTGATGCCGACGCCGAGGGTGTCGGTGCCGCAGATGACCTTGAGCAGGCCGGCCTGGGCCAGGGTCTCCACCAGCCGGCGGTACTTGGGCAGCATGCCGGCGTGGTGGACGCCGATGCCGTGCCGGACCAGCCGGGACAGCGTCTTGCCGAAGCCCGAGGTGAACCGGAAGCCGCCGATGGCCTCGGCGATCATGTCCTTCTCGGCGCGGGTGCAGACGTTGACGCTCATCAGCGCCTGGGCGCGCTCCAGCGCGGCGGCCTGGGTGAAGTGCACGACGTACACCGGGGCCTGCCTGGTCTCCAGCAGCTCCTCGAGCGTCTCGTGCAGCGGCGTCATCGCGTACGAGAAGATCAGCGGGACCGGCCGCTCCGCCGTGCGCACGACGGCGGTCGGCCGGCCGGTACGCCGGGTGAGGTCGTCGACGAACCGGGTGGTGTCCCCCAGGGTGGCGGACATCAGGATGAACTGGGCCTGCGGCAGCTCGATGATCGGCACCTGCCAGGCCCAGCCCCGGTCCGGCTCGGCGTAGAAGTGGAACTCGTCCATGATCACCTGGCCGACGTCGGCCCGGTCGCCCTCGCGCAGCGCCAGGTTGGCCAGGATCTCCGCGGTGCAGCAGATGATCGGGGCGTCGGCGTTGACGCTGGCGTCGCCGGTCAGCATGCCGACGTTCTCGGCGCCGAAGACCTCGCAGAGGGCGAAGAACTTCTCCGACACCAGCGCCTTGATCGGCGCGGTGTAGAAGGTGGTCCGGCTGTCCGCGAGGGCCGCGAAGTGCGCGGCGACCGCGACCAGACTCTTGCCCGAGCCGGTGGGCGTGTTCATGATCAGGTTGGCGCCGGAGACGATCTCGATGACCGCCTCCTCCTGGTGGGGGTAGAGGTCGAGGCCGCGCTCCTTCGCCCAGCCGGCGAACGCGTCGAAGAGGGTGTCGGGGTCGGCGCTTGTCGGCAGCGCGGCGGTGAGCGTCATATCCCGTCCATGGTGCCTGGATCATGACCGTTCGCGCCAACCGGCGAGTGGTCGCGGGTGCCCGAGGCGACAGGATGGGCCCCCTCCACCACACCAGGCGTCGACAGAGGCCTCTTTCTCACCGGCGGCGGTAGATCAGGTCGGTGACCGGTCGGCCGGCCGTGAGCGCCCGCCGCTCGAACTTCGTCACCGGGCGGTGCGCCGGTCGCGGCGCGAACCCGCCGTACGCGTCCACCAGCCCCGGGTCGGCGTCCAGGGTCTCCCGCATCGCCTCGGCGTACTCGGCCCAGTCGGTCGCGCAGTGCAGCGTGCCGCCCGGCGTCAGCCGGGACCGCAACAGCGCCACGTGCGACGGCTGGATGATCCGCCGCTTGTGGTGGCGGGCCTTCGGCCACGGGTCCGGGAAGAAGACGTGCACGGCGTCCAGGGCGCCCTCGGGCAGGCCTCGGACCAGGTCCAGCGCGTCGCCCCTCGCCACCCGAACGTTATTCAGACCGCCGCGTTCGACCAGGTCAAGCAGGTTCGCGATTCCCGGCGTGTGCACCTCCACCGCCAGATAATCTCGGTCCGGGTCAGCGGCGGCCATCGCGGCGGTGCTGTCGCCCATGCCCGAGCCGATCTCCAGCACCACCGGCGCCCGGCGGCCGAACAGGTCGGCCAGCTCGACCGGCTGGACGGGCCCGTCCGGCACGTCCACGCCGTACGCGGGCCAGAGCCGGTCCAGCGCATCGGTCTGCCGGCCGCTCATCCGGCCCCGTCGGGGGTGGAAGGTGCGGATGGTCCGGCTCTCGGGCGGGGCGGCGGGGTCATGGTCGGTGGCGGTCACAGCGTCCCGAGCGTACGCGACCCCGTCGGCGGAACGGATGTGATGTGCGACCGGTAGTGAGAGGATTCAACTGGTACGGCAGGCCGGGTGGTCCGCTGCCCGGCACGGTGCACGGCATCGAAAAGGGGGCATCGTGACAGTGACCCGCGGCGGTGTGACCCTGACGGTGCTGAACATGCTCGCCGGCCCCCTGCTGGCCGCCGCTCCCGCGCTCGCCGCGTCCGCGCAGGCCGCTCCCGTACCCGCCCGGACCGTGCCCGCACCCGCCGCGCTCGCGCTCGCCGCACCCGCCCTCCGTGCGCCCCAGCCTGATCCGCTGGGCGGTGCTCCGCAGCCCAGCCCGGCGGTGGACGTCTTCGTCGAGGTGAGCCCGAGCACGGTGCAGCCCGGCTACCTGGTCGGCATCCGGGCCAGTTGCCGGGACAACTCGGTGGGCGCCACGGTGGTCTCCGACGCCTTCGGAGCGGTCGGTGTCCAGCCGCAGGGTGGGGTGCTCACCGCCGCGCCGATGGTGCGCGAGCGCACCCGACCCGGCAACTACCGGGTCAAGCTGGAGTGCCGTGACGGCGAGACGGCCTCGACCATGCTCCAGGTGGTCAAGAAGGTGCCGAACCAACCCAGTCGGGGCCCGGCCACCGGCTTCGGCGGCAGCGCCGGCGGGATGACCGAAAAGCTGCTGCTGCCCGGTGGCGCGGCGCTGACCGTCACCGGGCTGATCCTCGCCGTGGTGGCCCTGCGTCGGCCGCGTACCGTCCGTGGCGCGGCGCGCCGCTGAGCTCCGCCATGGAGATCTTCCGACCCGCGCAGCCGCCCACCGGTTCGCGGCCGCCCGCCGACCGTCCGCCGGTTGCGGCCCGGCCGCCGACCGCCGTCGCGCCCCGGCGCAGTCGTCCGTCCGGCCGCAGCCCCTGGTCGGTGCCGTTGGCCGTGGTGCTGGTGCTGGTCGGCGTCTTCGCGACCGGGGCGGGGCTGGGCCGCTCGGCCGGCCCGTTCGACTGGGCCACGGCCGGGGGTGACCGCCCGGCCCGCAGCGAGTCCGTCGGGTTGTCGGCCAGCCGCCCGGTACGACTGTCGGTGCCGGCGATCAAGGTCGCCGCGCCCGTGGCCCCGGTGGGGCAGGCCCGGGACGGCTCGATCGCCGTACCGCCGTTGGAGCGGCACAACGAGACCGGCTGGTACGACCGCGGCCCGACGCCGGGCGAGCCCGGCCCGGCGGTGATCGTCGGGCACGTGGACACGAAGAGCGGCCCGTCGGTCTTCTACGACCTGGGCAGGCTGAAGCCGGGCGACCTCATCGAGGTGGCCCGGGCGGACCGTTCGGTGGTGGTGTTCAAGGTCGACACCGTCGAGCACTTCCCGAAGGACCAGCTGCCCGCCGAGCGGATCTACGGCCACGACGGCCCACCGGGGCTGCGGCTGATCACCTGCGGTGGCCAGTTCATCGGCGGCCGCACCGGCTACGCCGACAACGTGATCGCCTTCGCCACCCTGGAGTCCTCCCGGAAACCCTGACGTCGCGGAGCATGATCGACACAGTTTCGGTGATGTCGGGGTGTCCCGCCGGCCCGAACACCCCGACATCACTGATCCCGAGTGGATCAATCCTCACGCAGCAACCTGTCGTCCCGACCGGGCCGGGGACGCCCGCTACGGCTGGGGGACGTGCAGGGCCACCTCGAACTCCAGGAGGCTCGCGCCGGTGGCGACCGGCTGGCGGGGTTTCTCGCCGGGGGCGGCGGCGTGGGCGGCGCGGGACGGGCCGGCGGCCCACGCCTGGTATGCCTCCTCGGTCTCCCAGCGGGTGTAGACGAAGTAGCGGGTCTCGCCCGCCACCGGCCGGAGCAGCTCGAAGCCGAGGAAGCCGGGCGAGTTCTCCACCGTTCCGGCTCGGGCGGCGAACCGCTTCTCCAGCTCGGCGCCGCCGCCCGGCGGGACCTCGATTGCGTTGATCTTCACGACTGCCATCTGCCCACCCTAGCCACCGGCCGCCGCCCCGGGACGAGAGTCAGAACGCCTCGACCACGGGGACCAGCTCGGCGTCGACCACGATCGGGGCGTGATCGGAGGGCCCCTTGCCCTTGCGGGCCTCCCGGTCGACGTACGCCGAGCGGACCGCGCGGGTGAACGGCGCGGAGGCGTACACCAGGTCGATGCGCATGCCCTTGTTCTGGTGGAACATCCCGGCCCGGTAGTCCCAGTAGGTGAACGGGTGCGGCCCCTTCATCGGGGTCGGCACCACGTCGCTGAGCCCGAGGTCGCGCAGCGCCGCGAGGGCCGCCCGCTCGGCCGGCGTGACGTGCGTGGAGTGGGTGAAGACGGCCGGGTCCCAGACGTCGGCGTCGGTCGGGGCGACGTTGAAGTCGCCGCAGACGGCCAGCGGCAGCCCACCGGCCAGCTCCGCGTCCAGCGCGTCGCGCAGCGCCGCGAACCAGGCCAACTTGTACGCGTAGTGCGGGTCGTCCGGTGTCCGGCCGTTGGGCACGTACACCGACCAGACCCGCACCCCGCCGCACGTGGCGGAGATCGCGCGGGCCTCCGGCTCGGGAAAGCCGGGTTCGCCGGCGAACCCGACCCGGACGTCGGTCAGGCCGACCCGGGACAGGATGGCGACCCCGTTCCACCGGCCGTCGCTGTGGCTGGCCACGGTGAAGCCCAGCTCGCCCACCTCGGCCACCGGGAAGGCGCCGTCCGGGCACTTGGTCTCCTGCAGGCAGACCACGTCCGGCCCGGTGTCGGCCAGCCACTCCAGCAGCCGGGGCAGCCGTGCCTTCACAGAGTTCACGTTCCACGTTGCCAGGCGCATGTCCCCAGCCTGCCGCATCCGCCCCCGCGACGCCCGGTCAGCTGCCCGGGGTGTCGCCGGGACGGGTCTGTTCGGCCAGGTAGCGCTCCAGCTCAGCGCCGAGTTCGTCGGCGGTCGGCAGCGGGCCGGCGTCCGGGGCGAGCAGGTTCTTCTCACCGCGACCCCGGGCGAACGCGTCGTACTGCTCCTCCAGGGCCTGGACCAGGGCGGCGGCGTCCTCGGTCTGGGCGACCTGCCGGTCGATCTCCACCCGGACCACCTCGGCGGCCGAGCGCAGCCCGTCGCCGGGCAGCAGCAGCCCGGTGCTGCGGGACACCGAGGTGAGCAGCACCTCGGCGGCGGCCGGGTACTCGGTCTGCGCCACGTAGTGCGGCACGTGGGCGGCGAAGCCGAGCGCGTCACGACCCTGCTCGCCGAGGCGGAACTCCAGCAGGTGACCGACGCTGCCGGGCACCTGGACGCGTTGCAGCCAGGGCTCGTACCCGGCGATCAGCTCGGGCCGGGTGGCGTGGGCGGTCACCCCGGTCGGCCGGGTGTGCGGCACCGCCATCGGGATCGAGTTGAGGCCCACGGTGAGCCGCACGTCCAGGCGGGCGGTGAGCCCGGCGACGGCGGCCACGAAACGCTCCCACTGCAGGTCCGGCTCGGGGCCGGTGAGCAGGAGGAACGGGGTCTCGTCGTCGTCCTGCAGGAGGTGCAGCTCCAGCTTGGGGGCGTCGACGCTCTCCCAGTGGTCCTCGACGAACGTCATCACCGGTCGTCGGGAGCGGTAGTCGAAGAGCTGGTCCACGTCGAAGGTGGCGATCGGCCGGCTCTCCAGCGAGGTGAGCAGCTGCTCGCGGGCCAGCCGGCTGGCGTTGCCGGCGTCCACGAACCCGGTGAGGGCCTGGATCATGACCGGTTGCCCGAGGTCGGGCAGATCGTCGGTGAGCTGGTAGAGCTCGTGTGGGTCGAGCACCGGTGCGGACCTCCCTGGAATGTGCCTACGGGATGCCGACGCGACGGACGGCACCCGGTTCGGGCAACGTACCCGCCATCCTGGTGCATTCCTGCGGCGGGCGATCCGTCGCCTGGCGGATGGGCACGACCGGACTAATCATCCGAATACGCCAGCCGGTGCGGCACTGCTGTCCGATCGGCGGAGGGGTGGTTCCACCCAAAGGCCGAGTTTGTCGATCATGTCAGCGCCCGGGGCTGGATGTCCCCTCCTGTCGCCGGCCGTGCCCGCCTGCGTGCCGGGCCGGCTTCATCCGGTACGCGAGGTCCGTTCCCCGACCGGACCGACCCGCCCCGGTCGTCCGCCAGGACACCCCCGATCTGTGGCGAGGGCCACGTGATCACCGTGCGTGATCGGCGTTTCCACCTGCCTAGCCTCGGTTGATGCGTGACGACGGCACCCTCGACGACCCGTACGCCCCGAGCAGGCCCACTGCCGATATGGAGGATGGCACCTCAGCCGAACGGACAACCGCCGCGAGCCGGCTCCGGGCGTACGCCCGGGACCTGATTGGGCGACGCCGGGCGCAGGTGGCGCTGGCAACCGGCGTGGTCTGCTGCCTCGGCCTGGCGGCCGTCGCACAGGTCCGCGACGAGAGCGCCGGCGCGGCGACCCGGGCCGACGCGCGTCCGGGCAGCTCGGAGCTGATGCAACGCGCCGAGGAGCAGGGCGCCTCCCGTGGCCTCGACCGTGCCGCCCCGGGCACCGCCACCCCGTCCGCCGTCGCGACCCCCGCCGACCCGGACACAAGGTCGTCGGCGCGCAAGGCCACCACCGCGCGACCGACCGACCCGGCCCCCGTCGCCGGGCTGGACGAGGACCAGATGGAGAACGCGGAGGCGATCGTCCGCGCCGGCCGCGAGATGGGGGTGCCGCGCCGTGGTCTGGTGATCGCCGTGGCGACCGCCATGCAGGAGAGCAACCTGTACAACGTGGCCAGCGGCGTGTTGCCCGAGTCGCGGGACTACCCGCACCAGGGCGTCGGCTGGGACCACGACTCGGTCGGTTTGTTCCAGCAGCGCTCGAGCAGCGGCTGGGGCCCCGTGGGCCGGCTGATGGACCCCGAGTTCGCCACCCGGCAGTTCCTCACCGCGCTGGAGCAGGTGCCCGGCTGGCAGCACATGCGGCTCACCGACGCCGCCCAGGCGGTGCAGGTCTCCGCGTACCCCGAGCACTACCAGCAGCACGAGTGGCGGGCCACCCGGGTCGTCAGCGCCATCCTGCCGAGCGGGCGATAACCTACCGACCACTGTGGACCATAAGGGTTGAGCCTGTCGCGTCCCGGGTACATCCGTTGCGGGTTCGGGGTACACATGACAGAGGGATCGTCGACAGGAGGACGTTATGTCACTGATGCAGCGGATCAGCGCGTTTTTGAAATCACCGAAGGGGCAGCAGATGGTCGATCGGGGCCGCCGCGAGATGGCCAAGCCCGGCAACCAGCAGAAGCTCAAGGGGTTGGCGGCCCGGTTCTCCAACCGACGCCGCTGACCCTGTCACCGGTAGTCCTGCCCGCCGTACCGACCCCTGGGGAGACCCGGTGACCGACACCCCGCCCGTCGGCGGCACGCCCGCCGTGCCCACCCCCCAGCCGTCTGACAACCCGCCAACCGCGCCGGTGGACGCCCCCGAGGGCCCGCCGGCCCGGCTCTGGGACCGGATGCGCGCCGATCCGCAGTACGCCCCGGAGCACCTCGCCCTGGAGGCGGTGCGCCGGCTGGGTCCGGAGGCCGCCCAATGGGCCGTCCGGGCCCGGGCCGACCAGCCCGGCGTCTCCGCCGACGCGCTGGCCGACCAGGCGGCCCGCAAGTTCCTCAACCTGGCCCGCCTCTCCGGCGCGGTCTCCGGCGCGGCCGGCCTGCCCGGCGCCGTGCTCGACGTGGGCGTGCTGGCCTGGACCCAGGCGCGGATGGTGCTGCACATCGCCGCCGCGTACGACGTCGACCCGTTGCACAGCGACCGGGCCACCGACCTGCTGGTGCTCCAGCGGGTGCACAAGGTCGCCGAGAGCGCCCGGCTGGCGCTCGGGGTGGCCGCCGGCCGGGAACGCGCCCACGCGCTCTTCGGCCGGGGCGGGCGCCAGCGTCCGCTCGGTCACGTCATGCTGAAGCTCGGCGTCCGGCTGGCGCAGATGGCCGGGGTCCGGGCGGCCAAGCGGATGGTTGCCAAGATCGTGCCCGGCGCGGCGATCGTGCTCGGCACCTGGGCCAACTCGTCGGCCACCCGGGATCTCGCGGAGCGATCGCGGGCGCTCTACCGCCCGCGCGGCGCCGCCGTCCCGGAACCCCGCCACCACTGACCCGCCGCGGCCGCCAGGCGTCGGGGCGGTCAGTCGGCCAGGCCGGAGGAGCGCCAGGTCACCTCGGCGAGCCGGCCCTGCCCGCTCACGTTGGGGTGGAACCAGTCCAGCGGGTTCAGCATGTCGAGGCTGAACCGGACCTTGTGCACCGCGCCGCCGTCGTGCCGGCAACGCGAGCCGTACGCCCGGCACGCGGCCACGAGCTGGGCGTTGTACGCGTCGATCCGGTCCCGGACGGCGGTCCGCCGGGCGCGGTCGGCGGGCGCCGTCGAGGTCGCGTCGGCCAGCAGGGCCGGGCAGACGCCCCGCCGCCAGGCGCGCACCGCCCGGGAGTCGCCGTGCCCGACCTCCCAGAGCCGGTACAGGTCGGGAATGCTCACCACCAGCACCCGTGCCTTCGGCCGTCCGGTTCGCAGCACCCGCAGGCCCCGGTCCACGTCGGCCCGGAACCGCGCCACCGGCGTCATCGCGTCCACCGCGCCCCGACAGACGTCGTTGGCGCCGATCAGCACGGTGACGTAGTCGGCGCGGTCGCGTACCGCAGCCTTGGCCTGGCCCTCGAGGGCGTCGGCGCGGGCCCCCGGCCGGGCGTGGTTGTACCTCCGGTCGCGGATCGCGGAGTCCTGGTCGAGTAGTCGCCGGTAGTGGCTGCGCACCCGCAGGCCGTCCCCCGTCGACCAGGAGTTGCGCTCGCAGGAGGTGAGCACCAGGCAGGAGGCGAAGCCGGTGCTGATCGAGTCGCCGAGCGCGGCGATGCCGCCCGGCCCGCCGGGCTGCGGGGTGCCCTTGGTGGGGCGCGGTGTCGCCGACGTGTCGCCCTCGCAGGCCAGCGCGACCAGCGCCGCGAGACAGGCCAGGGCGGCGACCCAGCGTCGAGGCATGACATCCCCCGTCTTCACAGCACAGAGCGACAGCGCGGTAACTCTATGCGTAGGACGTGGTTTGTTGCGAAGTTGCTGTCGGGTATGCGGCAGAGCGCCGGTGTGGCCGCCCCGACGTGCTATGGGCGCGCGTTACGCCAGGGGGCCGGGTGGCCGTGCAGCCACCAGTGCAGCGCCCGGGTTATCCGCGGCAGCACCAGGTAGGTCATCAGCGGGGTCAGGCAGAGCGTCATCAGCAGCACCCGGGCCGGCAGCGGCACGTGGGCGAGGAACCGGCTGGTCAGCAGAGTGGCGCTGAGGCTCAGCGGGAAGAACGCCAACCAGATCGTCACCGCCTGCTTCCACCTAGGCGGCGACGCCGGCGGGATGGGCTCGACCGGGTCGACCCAGTGCTCCAGCGGCGGGTCGAACCAGCCCTCGATCCCGGTGCGCCGCTCGACCCGGGTGTGCTCGACGATGCCCTGTGCGGAGCTGAGCCACCAGTGCCGCTGCGGCGACTCCTCCCACCGGTGCAGCGTCTCCGCGTCCGCGAAGCGGTAGAGCATGTGCCACTCCGGCGAACCCGGACCGCTCTGCACCCAGCCCGCACCGAGGAACCCGGGGAACGCCTCGGCCAGCGCGGTGCCGGCCCGCATCCAGGCCACCATCTCGCTGGCCCGGGCCGGATCGGCGCGCCGGGCGATCGCGACGGTCACCGGCACGGTCTGGGTCATGGACATGCGTCCATCCTGCGGTCGGCGGTGCTCTGGGGCGAACGGATGTAACCGAGCACACCGGCGCGCCCCGGTCCGGCCGCGTCGCGTGGCGCCTGGCGCGACTGACCGGGATGCGCCGGGCCGGTTAACGCCGGCGATCGGGGGTAGGTCGGTAGGCATGACGAGATCGCAGCCCCGGCGTGCCCGCGGCACGGTCGGGCACGCGTACAGCGCACTGAATCTCCGGCTCACCCTCGCCGGCTTCGGGCTGGTGATCATGGTGCTCTTCGCGGTGCTGGCGTTCTGGGCCGGCATCGCCTGGCTCGGCGTGCTCTGCGCGATCTTCGCCGTGGTCGCCGTCGTCGACCTGGTCGTGATCCAGCGCCGCCGCGCCGCCCGCCGCCGCGAGGAGCCGGGCGTCAAGCACTCGCTGTTCGAGTGACAGGAGGACGAGATGCCCATCGCCACCACCAACCCCGCCACCGGACAGGTGCTCAAGACGTACGAGGCGATGTCCACCGAGCAGCTCGACGCCGCCATCGAGCGCGCCGACCTCGCGTACCAGCAGCTGCGCGGGACCACCGTCGACCAGCGGGCCCAGTGGATGAACGCCGCGGCCGACCTGCTGGAGGCCGACCGGGACGAGATCGCCCGGATCATGACCACGGAGATGGGCAAGACGTACGTCGCGGCGCAGGCCGAGGTGACCAAGTGCGCCGCCGCCTGCCGGTTCTACGCCGACCGGGCGCCGGCGTTCCTCGCCGACGAGCCGGCGGACGCCACCGCGGTCAAGGCGACCCGGGCGCTCATCCGCTACCAGCCGATCGGTGTGGTGCTCGCGGTGATGCCGTGGAACTTCCCGCTCTGGCAGGTGATGCGCTTCGCCGCGCCCGCGCTGATGGCCGGCAACACCGGCCTGCTCAAGCACGCCTCGAACGTGCCCCAGACCGCGCTGCTGCTGGAGGACGTGTTCCGCCGGGCCGGCTTCCCGGAGGGGGCGTTCACCACCGTGCTGGTCGGTTCGGACGCCGTCGACCCGATCCTCAGCGACCCCCGGGTACGCGCCGCCACGCTCACCGGCAGCGAGCGCGCCGGCCGGTCCATCGGCCAGATCGCCGGCCGGGAGCTGAAGAAGACCGTGCTCGAACTGGGCGGTAGCGACCCGTTCGTGGTGATGCCCTCGGCCGACCTGGACCGGGCCGCCGAGGTGGCCACCACCGCCCGCTGCCAGAACAACGGCCAGTCCTGCATCGCCGCCAAGCGTTTCATCGTGCACACCGACGTCTTCGACGCGTTCGCCGAGAAGTTCGCCGCGAACATGGCCGCCCTGCGGGTCGGCGACCCGATGGACTCCGACACCGACGTGGGGCCGCTGGCCAGCGAGGGCGGTCGCGACGAGGTGCACGCCCAGGTGCGCGACGCGGTGGACAACGGCGCGACCGTGCTCTGCGGCGGCGAGCTGCCGGCCGGGGACGGCTGGTACTACCCGCCGACCGTCGTCACCGACCTCAGGCCGGAGATGCGGATGTGGCGCGAGGAGGTCTTCGGCCCCGTCGCCGGCCTGTACCGGGTGTCCTCGTACGAGGAGGCGATCGAGGTGGCCAACGGCACCTCGTTCGGGCTCGGCTCGAACGCCTGGACCCGCGACGAGGCCGAGCAGGAGCGCTTCGCCACCGACCTGGACGCGGGCAACGTGTTCATCAACGGGATGACCACCTCCTTCCCCGAGTTGCCGTTCGGTGGCGTGAAGAACTCCGGCTACGGCCGGGAGCTGTCCGCGCTGGGCATGCGGGAGTTCTGCAACACCAAGACGGTCTGGGTGGGCGACGGCGCGGCCGCCTCGGCCGGGGCCGGCGCCCACGCCGAGTAGCCCGCGGGCGTCGACAAGGGGCGTTGCCCGCAGGCGTCAGGGGGTGGCGTTGTGGGTAGGAAGTGCGCCCATGACGGTGTTCGGCTTTCACGCATCCCACGAGCAGATCCACCCCCGCGCCCTGCTGGAGGCGGTGGTGCACGCCGAGCGGGCCGGCTTCGACGCCGCCATGTGCTCCGACCACTTCTCCCCGTGGAGCGCACGCCAGGGCGAATCCGGCTTCGCCTGGTCCTGGCTGGGCGCCGCGTTGCAGGCCACCGGCATGTCGTTCGGCGTGGTCAACGCCCCGGGCCAGCGCTACCACCCGGCGATCATCGCGCAGGCGATCGGCACGCTCGGCGCGATGTACCCCGGCCGGTTCTGGGCCGCGCTGGGCACCGGTGAGGCCAGCAACGAGCACATCACCGGCGACCCGTGGCCGCGCAAGGACGTGCGCGCGGCCCGGCTGCGCGAGTGCGTGGACGTGATCCGGGCGCTGCTGGCCGGCGAGGAGGTCAGCCACGACGGCCTGGTCCGGGTCGACCGGGCGCGGCTGTGGACCCGCCCCGAGGAGC
Organism: Micromonospora acroterricola; assembly: GCF_003172955.1. GTDB lineage: Bacteria > Actinomycetota > Actinomycetes > Mycobacteriales > Micromonosporaceae > Micromonospora > Micromonospora acroterricola. The sequence continues at coordinate 14,243 of NZ_QGKR01000231.1, forward strand.
CGCCCGCGCTGGTCGGCGCCGCGGTGAGCGTGGCCACCGCCCGCTGGTGCGCGGAGTGGGCGGACGGGCTGATCACCGTGAACGCCCCGGTGGCGCACCTGCGGGAGATGACCGACGCGTACCGGGACGCCGGCGGGCGCGGGCCGCTGCACCTGCAGGTGCACGTCAGCTGGGCGCCCGAGCAGGCGCAGGCCGAGGCGATCGCGTACGACCAGTGGCGCAGCAACGTCTTCGCCCCGCCGGTCTGCTGGGACCTGGAGACCGTCGAGCACTTCGACGTGGTCTCGGCCGACGTGCCCAAGCAGCGGGTCGCCGACGTGGTGAACGTCTCCGCCGACCTGGGCCGGCACGTCGGCTGGCTGGAGGAGTACGTGGAGCTCGGCTTCGACCAGATCGCCCTGCACCACGTCGGGCAGGAGCAGCGCGGATTCATCGACGCGTTCGGCGCGGAGGTGCTGCCGAAGCTGCGGACGGCCGGTTGATCAGGGCCGCGCCTCCCGCCCCCTAGGCTCCTACCTCATGGAGAGCCTGTTTCCGGTCGTCGTGTTCCTGGCGGTCGCCACCCTGGGGGCGGCACTGGCCCGCCGGCTCGGCCTGCTCGCGCCGATCCTGTTGGTCGTACTCGGTCTGGCTCTGTCGTTCGTGCCCGGCTTCCCGCAGGTCCACCTCGACCCGGAGCTGGTGCTGGTCGGCATCCTGCCGCCGCTGCTCTACGTCGCGGCGCTGGAGACCTCGGTGCCGGCGTTCAAGAACAACATCCGGCCGATCCTGCTGCTCGCCGTCGGCTTGGTGCTGTTCACCGCGTTCGTGGTCGGCCTGGTGCTGCACCTGCTGCTGCCGCAGGTGCCGTTCGCGATCTGCCTGGCCCTCGGCGCGGTGGTCGCGCCGCCGGACGCGGTGGCCGCCACCGCAGTCGCCCGGCGGGTCGGGCTGCCCCGCCGGGTGGTCACCATCCTGGAGGGCGAGAGCCTCATCAACGACGCGACGGCGCTGGTGCTGCTGCGGGTCGCGACGCTGGCCGTCGCCGGCTCGGCGGTCGGCACCGCCGACGTCGCCATCGAGGTGCTGCGGTCCGCCGGCGGCGGAATCCTGATCGGCGCGTTCGGCGCGCTGGTCTTCGGCTTCCTGCACCGGCGGATCAACGACCCGCTGCTGGACAACGCGCTGTCGTTGATCATCCCGTTCGCGGTGGTGTTCGCCGCCGAGGAGGTGCACGCCTCCGGCGTCGTCGCGGTGGTGGTCGCCGGGCTGGTGCTCGGTCACAAGCTGCCCCGGCTGCTCTCGGCCGCCTCCCGGTTGCAGGTCGGCGCGTTCTGGCGGCTGGCCCGCTTCCTGCTGGAAGGACTGGTCTTCCTGCTGGTCGGGCTCCAACTGCCGGAGGTGCTGCGGGACCTCGACGAGCCGCTCGGCTCGCTCACCGTCATCACCCTCGCCGTGCTCGCCACGGTCTTCCTCACCCGGTTCGTCTGGCTCTTCCCGGCCACCTATCTGGCCCGGCTGGTGCCCCGGGTCCGCCGCCGGGACGAGGCCCCGTCGGCGAAGTTCCCGATCGTCATCGGCTGGGCCGGGATGCGGGGCGTGGTGACCCTGGCCGCCGCGCTGGCCCTGCCGCTGACCCTGGCCGACGACGCGCCGTACCCGAGGGCGCTGTTCATCTGGCTGGCCTTCGCGGTGATCGTGGTCACCCTGGTCGGCCAGGGGGCCACGCTGCCGCTGGTCGCCCGCAAGCTGAAGCTGCCGCAGGACGACCCGGTGCAGGACGCGTTGTCGGCCGCCGGGGTGCAGCAGCAGGCCAGCCGGGCCGCCCGGGACCGCTTGGACGAACTGGCCGAAGACGCCCCGGCGGCGGTGGTGAACCGGCTGCGCCGGCTGTTGGAGGACCGCACCAACCTGGCCTGGGAACGGCTCGGCGGCACCGAGCGGGAAACCCCGTCCCAGGCGTACGGTCGACTGCGACAAGAAATGATCGACGCCGAGCGGACCGTCTTCCGGGATGCTCGGGACGCCGGTCGGATCCCCGAGGAGGTGCTGGTGCGGGCCTATCGTGACCTGGACCTGGAAGAGTCGTTGCTGCGGCGACAGGAGATCGAGTAATGAGCTGTCAGCACCTGACCGAGGCTGGCGCCGTGGAGCCGGGCACCGTCGAGGAGTGCCCGGACTGCGTCGCCATCGGCGATGCCGACTGGGTGCACCTGCGTGCCTGTCTGACCTGCGGGCACGTCGGCTGCTGCGACTCGTCGCCGAACCAGCACGCGACGAAGCACTTCGAGTCCAGCGGCCACCCGGTGATCCGCTCGGCGCAGCCCGGCGAGACGTGGCGCTGGTGCTACGTGGACGAGGAGATCGGCTGACGCCGGCCCACCATCAAGTGATCATGAGGGCCCCGGCAGCTGGTGGCCGCCCGGAAGAGCGGCCACCAGCCGTACCGGTCAGGAGAGCGTGCAGCCGGCGCCGTTGACCGTGACCAGGCCCGGGTTCGGGTTGGCACCGCCGCCGGTGGTGGCGTTGAAGCCGAACGTCACCGTGCCGCCGGGCGCGATCCGGGCGTTGTACGACTCGTTGCGCGCGGTCACCGTCGCGCCGGACTGGGTGACCTTCGCCAGCCACGCCTCACGCACCCGCTGGTCGCCGGTGAACGCGAACCGGACGCTCCAGCCGTTGACGGCCGTGGCACCGGTGTTGCGGACGGTCAGCTGGGCGGTGAACCCGCTCCCGCCCTGCCAGGCGCCATAGTTGGTGTAGCTCACCGCGCAGGTGGTGGCCGGCACCGCGCCGGCGTCACGCTGGTCGGCCAGGAACGAGGCGATCCAGGCCAGCGCCGAGTTCCAGTTGATCGCCACCTCGTTGGTCGCGTACGAGTTGATGTCGTCGACGTAGCAGAACATCGGCTTGCAGCCGGCGAGCAGTTGCGCCGCGAACGGGTCCTGGAGGGCGGCGTTCGCGCCGCCGGCGAGGGAGCCGGCGGGCGGGCGCGGCAGGTTCGGGTCGAGCTGGTGGCCGAAGATCCGGCTGTGCTGGTTCTCCGCCGCGTGCTCGCCCCACCCGGTGACGTACGAGATGTTGAGCGCGTTGCGGCCGAAGATGTAGTCCATCGCCTGCACGGCGCCGTCGCGGTAGACGGCGTCGCGGGTCAGGTCGAAGGCGGTGGCCAGCACGACCGCGTTGTTGATGATGTTGCTGTTGGCGCCCCAGAAGTAGCTGCTCTCGTCCCCGGGCATCGGCAGCCCGTACGCCTGCCGGCGCAGCTCGGCGAGGTACGCGTCGGCGGCGCCGGTGACCGAGGCGCGGATCCGGGCCAGGTCGGCGGCGGGCAGCCCGTTCGGCACGGTGGCCAGGTCGAGGCGGCCGAGCGCGGCGGTGCTCTGCCAGCCGAAGCCCTGCGGGGCGAACACGTCGCCGGTGTGGTGCGGGGACGCGGTCAGGTCGGTCAGGTACGCCTGCGCGCCGGTGCTCAGGTACAGCTCGACGGCGGCCCAGTAGAACTCGTCGGTGACGTTCGTGTCGTCGTACGCGCCGCCGCCGGTGCTGTCGCTGGGGCTGGCGTACACCGCGGGGTGCGCCTTGGCCGCGGCGTAGGCGGTCGTCGCGGCGGTGGCGCAGCGGGCCGCGAACGCCGCGTCGTAGGGGGCGTAGAGCCGCGCGCACTGGGCGGCGGTGGCCGCCAGGTTGAGCGTGGCCGCGGTGGACGGCGGGTGCAGCTCGCGGGGCTGCGGGTCGTCGTGCGGGGCGAGCGGCAGGCCGGTCCAGTTCCGGTCGTGGATTTTGTGGTGGACCATCCCGGCCAGCGGCTTGCCGGCCGGCACCTGCATGCGCAGGAGGAACTCCAGTTCCCAGCGGGCCTCGTCGAGGATGTCCGGCACGCCGTTGTCGCGTTCGGGCACCCGCAGCGTGCCGTCGGCGAGACCGGCGCCGCCACCCGCCGTGACCGCCGTCCTGGTGCGCTCGAAGGTGTTCAGCAGCTGGTAGGTCGCGATTCCGCCGTTGACCACGTACTTGCCGTGGTCGCCCGCGTCGTACCACCCGCCGCGCACGTCCAGGGAGTAGTCGCAGACGCCCTGCTGGCAGGGCACGCTGGTGTCGCCCTGGTTGGGCGCCACCCCGAGGTGGCCGGCCGGTCGGGCGTACTCGTCGCCGATCAGGTGGCCGTCGATGGCGATGCCGCTGCGTTGGGCGTAGAAGAACTGGAGCGAGTCGGCGCGCAGCCGGTCGTAGAGGGTGCCGGAGATGTCGAACGGGTGGCTGGTCTCGCCGTCCACGGTGAGCGTCAGCCCGCTGCCCGCCGTGCGGTAGCCGGAGAAGTCGGCCGTGTGCACGTTCTGGCCGGAGGCGTCGTCGACGCCCCGGGCGGTGGTGGTGCCGCTGGCCAGGACCGTGCCGGCGGCCGAGCGCAGCTGCCAGGGCAGCGGCTCGGTGGCCTCGGTGACCACGGTGGCGTTCTTCGGCCCGCCGGGCAGGTAGCCCACCTGGTTGACCCGCACCCGTGGCCCGGTGTCCGGCTCGTACGGCTCGGGCGGCTCGCCGCCGCGCAGCGAGACGTCGTCCAGACAGACGGTCTGCGTCTCGGCGGCGCCCCCGACCTGGAAGATCAGCTGGGCGCCGGGGTTGTCGTCCGGGACGGTGAAGGTCTGCTCGACCCGCTGGGCGGTGGCGGTGGCGGTGGCGTCCACGGCGGCGTACGTGGTGTACGGGGCGCTGCCGAGCTGGAGGACGGCCTTGACCGCGGTACCGGGAGTGGCGGAGACGGCGAAGCCGAGGGTGTACTCGGCGCCGGCGACCAACGGCACACCGTCCTGGCCGATGCCGGCATCCCAGGGGTTGGCCAGCCCGCCGGGGACGGTGGTGCAGAGCCGGCCGTCGGTGACCGCGAGCGCGCCGGTGCCGAACGAGAACCAGGGGCTCACCCCGGCACTGAAGTCGCCGTTGTCGATCTGCTCGGGGGCGTCCGGTGGCGGGTCGGCGGAGGCCGCGCCGGCGCCCGCGCCGGTGAGGGCCAGAGTGGTCGCCGCAGCCAGCAGGAGGCGGCGTCGGGATGGCGTCACGGGGAGTCCTTCCGGGACGGTACGGGGACGGGTGTGGTGGTGGTGACCTGGGAGCGCTCCCAAGTATCGGCTCGATGTTTCCAGCGAAGGCGCGCCGTGTCAATCGATCCGACTGGATGGCTTTCGACGTCCGACGAGGGCGGCGGCTCGGCACGACACCGGACCGGGGGACTGCGACGCGCGGGGCGGGTACGTGAGATTCGCCGCGCCACGCGCCGCCGTCCTGATCTCCTAGAGACAACTGCGCCCTTCGCCTGGCAGGCTGCCTCCCATGACCCTGAAGCTGCGTTCCGTGGGAACGAGCGACCGTGGGCTGATCCGCAGCGGAAACCAGGACGCCCTGCACGCCGGCGCCTGGCTCGTCGCCGTCGCCGACGGCATGGGCGGGATGGCCGCCGGCGACCTCGCCAGCGCCCTCACCATCGACGCGATCGCCCCGCTGGATGTGGAGACTCCCGAGGACGCCCTGGTGGCCGCGCTCCAGGGTGGCATCGCGCTGGCCACCGCCCGGATCCGCCAGGCGGTCACGGAGGATCCCGAGCGCCAGGGCATGGGCACCACGCTGACCGCCCTGCTCTTCGCCCGTACCGGCAGCTGCCTTGCTCTCGCCCACGTCGGCGACTCGCGGGCCTACCTGCTCCGCGAGGGGGTGCTCAAGCAGGTCACCCGGGACGACACCTTCGTCCAGATGCTGGTGGACCAGGGCGTGATCACCGCGGACCAGGCCAGCAGCCACCCGCGCCGCGCGGTGGTCACCCAGGCGTTGCAGGGCGACGACGTCTCCCCGTCGTACGCGACGATGGTGCCCCGGGCCGGCGACCGGTGGCTGCTGTGCAGCGACGGTCTCTCCAACGTGGTCCGCCCGGACACCCTCGCCGAGGTCCTCACCGGCTACCCCGACCGGGCCGCCTGCGCCGGCAAGCTGATCGACCTGGCGCTGCACGCCGGCGGGCCGGACAACGTCACCGTGGTGGTGGCCGACGTGGTGGAGGAGTAACCGGCCTCAGCGCCGGCGTGGTGTGGCGTGCCGGGTGGGCGTCGCGGTCGCCGGGTCCTCCGGCCAGGGGTGCCGGGGGTAACGGCCGCGCAGCTCCGAGCGGACCTGCGGGTAGCCGGTACGCCAGAACGACGCCAGGTCGGCCGTGACCGCCACCGGCCGCCCGGCGGGGGACAGCAGGTGCAGCAGCACCGGCACCCGGCCGCCGGCGATGCGCGGGGCCGCCGGCCAGCCGAACGTCTCCTGGAGCTTCACGGCCAGTACCGGCGCCGCCGGGTCGGCGTAGTCCACCCGGACCCGCGAACCGCTCGGCACGGCGATCCGCTCGGGGGCCAGCTCGTCCAGCTGGGCGGCCTGTGCCCACGGCAGCAGCCGGCGCAGCGCGGAGGCCACGTCCACCCGGGCCAGGTCGGCGCGGCGCCGGGCGGCGGAGAGCTCCGGGCCCAGCCAGGTCGGCGCGGCGGCGAGCAGCGCCTCGTCGCCCACGTCCGGCCACGGCGCGCCGAGGTGGTGCCGGCTGAACGCCAGCCGCTCGCGCAGGGCCCGGGCCGCCGGCGTCCAGGACAGCATCCCCAGCCCCTCCTGGCGCAGGCCGGTCAGCAGTGCCGCCGCCACCTCCGCCCGGTCCGGGCGGTCCAGCCGCCGCTCCCGCAGCTCGATCGCCCCCAGCCGGGTCACCTCCCGGGCCACCACGTCCCCGTCGGCCCAACCGACCTCCCGGAGCGTGGACAGCAGCGGGCCGGCCGCCTCCCGGGCCGTCGCCTCGTCCACCGGCGTGGCGCGGCGGATCCGGGCCGACGGCGCGCCGGGGGTGCGGTCCGCGACGGCCACCGCCAGCCAGTCGGACCCGGTCAGCCCCGACCCGGGCGCCAGCTCCGCGGCGGTCCCACCGGTCATCAGGTACGCCGAACCGCCCGGCCGCCGCACGCGGGCCAGCCGTTCGGGGTACGCCAGCCCGACCAGCAGCCCGGCGGCCAGGTCGTCAGCAAGCCCACCGGAGCCGGCACGCCCCGCGGAGCCGAGAGCCACAGCTCGGCCGGCTTCCACGACGGAGCTGGCACGTCGCCCGGTCTCCGAGGCGCGCCCGCCGGCCGGATCACCCCGCGGGGGCGGGCCATCGCCGCCGCCGGTGGCGGGTCGGGCAGCGCGAGACCGACACCGTCCGGCTGGCCCCAGGCGGCCAGCTCCAGCGCGAAGCCGGTCAGGTCGGCGGTGGCGATCTCCGGCTCCGGCCGGGCCGGCAGCCGCTCGTGCGTCGCCGCGGACCAGCAGCGGTAGACGTAACCGGGGGCCTCCCGGCCGGCCCGGCCGGCCCGCTGGGTGGCGGCGGCTCGGGAGACCGGCACGGTGACCAGCGCGCCGAGCCCGCGGGCCAGGTCGGTGCGGGGGACCCGGGACAGCCCGGCGTCGACCACCACCCGCACGCCGGGCACGGTCAGGCTGGTCTCGGCCAGCGCGGTGGCCAGCACCACGCGGCGTCGACCAGCGGCGGCTGTGCCGCCTGTCGCGTCGGCGATCCGGAGCGGTCGTGGGCGCAGGGCCGCGTCCTGCTCGGCGCCGCGCTGCCGGCCGTGCAGCGGCAGCAACTCGACGGAGTCCCGCAGATCGGCCAGCCGGCTGGCGACCGCCGCGATCTCCCCGGCACCGGGGAGGAAGACCAGCACGTCCCCGTCCCGCTCGCGCAGCGCCCGGCGGACGGTGGCCGCCACGTGGTCGAGCAGGCCCCGGTCCACCGGCCCGGCCCCGGGCGGGGCGATCCGCCGCGCTGGCGGCGCCCAGATCCGCTGCACCGGGTGCAGTGCCGACTCGGCGCGGACGACCGGGGCCGGGGTGGGCCCGCCGAGCAGCGCGGCGAACCGGTCGGTGTCCGGGGTGGCCGACATCGCCAGCAGCAACAGGTCCGGCCGGAGGGTGGCGCGTGCCTCCACCGTGAAGGCCAGCGCGAGATCGGCGTCGAGGTGCCGCTCGTGGCACTCGTCGAGCAGCACCGCGTCGGTGCCGGGCAGCTCCGGGTCGTGGTGCAGCCGGCGGACCAGCAGGCCGGTGGTGACCACCTCCACCCGGGTGTTCGGGCCGATCCGGCGCTCGCCGCGTACCGCGTAGCCGACCCGGTCGCCCACCCGCTCGCCGAGCAGCTCGGCCATCCGCCGGGCGGCGGCGCGGGCGGCCACCCGGCGGGGTTGCGCGATCACCACCCGGCCGGTGACCCGGTCGGCCACGGCCAGCGGAGCCAGGGTGGTCTTGCCGGTGCCCGGCGGTGCCACCAGGACGCCGGCGCCGGCCGCGTCGAGCGCCGCGATCAGCGCCGGCAGCACCGGGCGTACCGGCAGGTCCAGGGTTACGTCGGAGAGCACGGCCCAGTCTCGCACCGGCCCGGGCCGCTCAGCGGCGGCGGACCTCGTCGAGCCCGTGCAGGAAGGTCCGCCAGGTCGACGGGTCGAAGGCGAGCACCGGACCGGACCGGTCCTTGCTGTCCCGGACGGCGACCTGCCCGTCGGCTGTCGCGACCTCCACGCAGTTGCCGTTGCCGCTGCTGCGCGTGCTGGTGCGCCAGTCCGCCCGGGTCAGGTCGTGCGCCGTCATCCGCGGTACCTCTCGTCTGCGTCGGCGTGCCGCAGACGCGGTCACGCACAGTTACGAGAAGCCTGCTCGAGGCGGGTCAACGACGCCGCCGGATCGAGCGCCATCCGGCACAGCTCCTCGTGCAGAAGGCTATACCGGAGCACCTGGTCGGCATCCTCCAGAGCCAGCCCCATCGAGAGGTTATCCAGGTAAACCACGGAAGCGTCGGCGGTGTCGGCGAAGTTGAGGATCACGTACGGGGTGCTCATCGCCGGGTGCCCGCCGGACGCGAACGGAAGTACCTGGATTGTCACGTTGGGTAGTTGTGCGATCTGACTCATGTGGATCAGTTGCTGGGCCATCACGGCGCTGCCGCCGACCGGACGCAACAGCACCGCCTCGTTGAGCACCACCGACAACTGGACCGGGTCGTCGCGGCGCAGCACCTCCTGCCGGTGCAGCCGGGCGGCCACCTTGCGCTCCAGGCCGTCCTCGCCGGCGGTACGCCGGTAGATCTCCCGGGCGTACGCCTCGGTCTGGAGCAGTCCGGGCACCGACTCGGCCTCGTACGTGCGCAGCGCCGCCGCCTCGGCCTCCAGCCCGACGTAGAACTCGAACCACTCGGGCAGCACGTCGCTGTAGTTCTGCCACCAGCCCCGCTGCTGGGCGCCCCGGGCGATCTCGATCAGCGCCTCGGCGTCCGCCCCGGTCACCTGGTAGAGCGCGAGCGCCGCCCGGACGTCGCGCGGCTTGATGCCGATCTGCGCGTTCTCGATCCGGGAGAGGTTGCTCTTGGACATGTCGAGTTGGCGGGCCGCCACATCGAGGGTCATGCCCGCGCGTTCCCGGAGTTGGCGCAGCTCGCGGGCAATGCGTCGGCGGCGCACGGTCGGGCTGGCGGTGGGCCGAATGGCGGGGGTGGCGGTCACCGTCCGAGTCTGTCACGACAAGATCCGCAGGTCGCGCCTGCACGGAGTGCAACTTTCAAATCTGGGAGTTGCATTGCGGTAGCTGTCGGTGCATCCTTTCCCGGTCGCGATCACTGTGGACACACACCCGTGCGGGAGGACCGTTTGCTCATCGCCGACGAGTTCTTCCTGATCGCTCACAACGACAGTCGTGGCAAGGCGAAGCTCCATCCGGCCGCGACCGGTCTCGGGCTGGCCGGCGGGCTGCTCGGCGAGCTGATCCTCTATGGACACATCACGGTCTCGGGCGGTCAGGTCACGGTCATCGACCGGCGCCCCCCGGGCGACGCGCTGGCGCACACCGTGCTCGACCAGTTGGTCGGCGAGTCGCAGCACCAGGCGGTCGGCACCTGGCTCAGCTTCCTGGCGCAGAGCGCGACGACCTCAGTGGGGGAGCGGCTGGCCCGGGCCGGCATGCTGCGCCGGCAGGAGACCCGCCGGCTGCTGCGCACCTCCGTCAGCTACCTGCCGATCGACCTCAACGCGGTGGCCTGGCCGGCCACCCGGCTGCGGGCACTGCTGGACCGGCCGGACCCGCCGAGCGTCCCGGACGCCCTGCTGCTCGGCCTGGTCGTGGCCGCGGGGCTGACCCGCGAGGTGTTGTGGAGCGCCGGCCCCCGCGCGCACCACCGGCTGAACGTCCTCATCCCCGCGCTGCCGGCGCCCCTGAAGGAACTCGTCGGGCACACCGAGGCCGCCGTCGGCGCCGCCGCGCCGCTGACCGTGGTGGCCGGTGTCGTCACCACCGGCTACGGCGTGATCGGGGTGACCGGCATTCCGCTGGCCTTCCTGGTGGTCGCCGCGGTGCTCGCCCTGTTCTCGGTGGGCTACGTGGCGATGTCGCGCCGGGTGGAGAACGCCGGCGCCTTCTACGCCTACATCTCCCGGGGCCTGGGCCGGCCGGCCGGCGTGGGCGCCGCCTGGGTGGCGCTGATCGCGTACAACGCGCTCCAGGTCGGGCTCTACGGCACCATCGGCGTCGCCGCCGAGCCGGTGCTCGACCGGATCTTCGGGGGGCACCCGCACTGGGCGGTCGTGGCCCTGGTGGCGTGGGCGCTGGTCGCCCTGCTCGGCCTGCTCCGGGTCGACATCAACGGCCTGGTGCTCGCGGCGCTGCTGGTCGCCGAGATCGTGGTGATCCTCATCTTCGACCTGGGACAGCTCGGCAACCCGGCCGGCGGCGAGGTCAGCTTCACCTCGTTCTCGCCGGACAACCTCTTCGTGCCCGGCGTGGGCGCGGTGCTGGTGCTGGCCATCCTCGGGTTCGTCGGCTTCGAGTCCGCGGTGGTGTTCAGCGAGGAGAGCAAGGACCCGAAGCGGACGGTGCCGCTGGCCACGTACCTCTCGGTGGTGATCATCGCCGCCCTGTACGCGCTCTCCTCCTGGACCATGGCCGTCGCCGTCGGGCCGGACCAGATCGTCGCCGCGGCCGGCGAGCAGAGCGTCGGGCTGATCTTCAACCTGGCGGCCGAGCACCTGGGCGACACCGCCGTCACCATCGGCCAGGCGCTCTTCCTGACCTCGGTGCTGGCCGCGATGATCTCCTTCCACAACACCACGGCCCGCTACACGTTCGCGCTCGGTAGGGAGCGGGTGCTGCCGGCGGTGTTCGGGCAGACCTCGCCGCGCAGCGGCGCCCCGCGGGCCGCCTCCGTGGCGCAGAGCGTCTTCGGCCTGCTGGTCATCCTGCTGTACGCGATCAACGGCTGGGACCCGGTGGTCAAGCTGTTCTTCTGGGGCGGCACCACCGGCGGGTTCGGGGTGCTGCTGCTGATCGCCACCACCTCGGTGGCGGTGATCGCCTACTTCGTCCGCTCCGGCGGCGGCGAGACGCTCTGGCGGCGGGCCATCGCGCCCGGCCTGGCCACCGCCGCGCTCTTCGTGATCATCTGGCTGGCCGTGTCGAACTTCGCCGACCTGCTCGGCGTCGCGCCGGACTCCTCCCTGCGCTGGGCGCTGCCCGCGGTGTACCCGGTGGCGGCCGCGCTGGGCGTCGGCTGGGCGCTGGTGCTGCGCAACAGCCGCCCGGACACGTACGCCCGGATCGGCCTCGGCGCGGCGAGCGCCGCCGCCGCCGTGCGGCCGGCGGACCAGCCGCCGGCGCCCGCCGCAACGGAGGTGCCCCGATGAGTGTGGCCATCGAACGGCTGGGACGGGACGACACCGCGCTGGTGGCTGGCCGCATCGCCGAGGCGTTCACCGCGCTGGAGGTGACGCGCTGGTTGGTGCCCGACGCGAGCAAGCGGGAGGCCGTGCTGGCCGGGGACTTCGAGATCCTGGTCGGGCACGCGATGCGACACGGCCTCGTCCACGCCACTTCGGACCGGGCCGCGGTCGCGGTCTGGTTCCCGTCGGTCGGCGAGCCGCCCGCGCCGCCGGCCAACTACGACGCCCGGCTCGCCGCCGCCTGCGGTGAGTGGACCGACCGGTTCCAGCATCTCGACGAGCTGTTCGAGGCCAACCACCCGCATTCGGATCACCACCACCTGGCCTTCCTGGCGACCGAGCCGGGCCGCCAGGGGCAGGGGCTGGGCACCGCGCTGCTGGCGCACCACCACGCCTGGCTGGACGAGAACGGGATGCCGGCCTACCTGGAGGCGAGCAGCCCTCGCAGCCGGGACCTGTACGCGCGGCACGGCTACCGGGCCGGCGAGCCGTTCCGGGTGCCCGATGGCACGCCGTTCTGGCCGATGTGGCGGGAGCCGGCGGGCCGCTGACCGGACCGGCCGGGCCGCTGCCCCGAGAGGGGAGGGCCCGGCCGGTCGGACCGACTGTCACGTTCGCGTGACAGTGGGTGGTGCGAGTGAGGGCCGGGTCCGCCGACCCGGCCCTCAACCGTGAACTGCTCAGTACGTGCCGTCGAGCTGGCCGCGCAGCTTGGTCAGCGCCCGGGCCAGCAGCCGGGAGACGTGCATCTGCGAGACGCCGATCTGCTCGGCGATCTGCGACTGGGTCAGGTTGCCGTAGAAGCGCAGGGTCAGGATCTTCTGCTCCCGCTCGTCGAGCGTGGCCAGCGCCGGGCCGAGGGCGACCCGCAGCTCCGCCAGCTCGAACTCGCTGTCCTCGCCGCCGAGCATGTCACCCAGCTCGGTGGCCCGCTCGCCGTCGCCGGTCGGGGTGGACAGCGACACGGCGTTGTAGGCGCGGGCGCCCTCCAGGCCCTCCAGGACCTCTTCCTCGGTGAGCTTGAGGTGGGCGGCGATGTCGGCGACCGTCGGCGAGCGGCCGAGGGTCTGCAGGAGCGAGTTGTTGGCGTCGGAGATGGCCAGCCGCAGCTCCTGGAGGCGGCGGGGCACCCGGATGTCCCACGTGCGGTCGCGGAAGTGGCGCTTGAGCTCGCCGATGATGGTGGGGATCGCGTAGCCGGCGAAGTCGACACCGCGCGACGGGTCGAACTTGTCGATGGCCTTGATCAGGCCGACCGCGGCGGTCTGCGCCAGGTCGTCGGTGGGCTCGCCCCGCCCGCTGTAGCGGTGGGCGAGGTGGTTGGCGAGCGGCAGCCAGGCCTCGATCGCCCGGTCGCGGAGCGCGGCACGCGACGGGTGGTTGGCGGGCAGCGCGGCCATGGCGTTGAGCACGTCGGCGGCGCTGTCGGTGGGCGACTGCGGGTCCAGCCTGGTGCTCGTTGCCGTCGTGCTCGCCTGCTCGGTGATCGTTGGCGCGGTCATGGGTGGTCCTCCCTGCACCTCGTCCGCGGACAAAAAAGACGCGACGCTTTGGTTTAGCTTCGTATGGGCCGTTCGGGACTCACCTTAACCTGATCGTCTCCCCGAAATCCAGCCGAAAGGCTGATGTACTTAACGGAATTTGAATCATGAATGCCGCCAAACGGGGCGGAAGTCCGGAGGGTTGTGAGGTCCCTTACCGGTTCTTCCGGCCGGCGCTGGGGCGACCGGGTCATCCCTCTCACTCGACCGGTCGGCCCACCCGGATCGGCCGAGCGGTCAACATGAAATCCGACATCCGGGCGGATCTGTCGACTATCCGTCGTTGTCCCACCGGTGGGACCGCCGTAGCGTCGCTGTACACACCCGGTTCGGAGGCACCGTGCTCGATCCAGCCGCTCCCCAGCTCGTCCTGAACAGTCGCACGCTCTACTTCAGCTGGCTGCCGGCGGATCCGGACGCCGTGGCCGCGCTCGTCCCCCCGGGGCTGCGCCCCCGCCCGGACCGGCAGGTGTTCCTCAACCAGTACGTCGTCGACGACGAGACGCAGACCTCCGGCTTCGGCGCGTACTCGCTGACCTACCTCGGCGTCTCGCTCACCGGGGTCGACGCCCCCGGCGGGCTGAGCCCGGGCGGCTGGTGGACCCACTACGTGGCCTCCAGCCGGACGGTCCGCGACTACGCCGCCGCCCGGGGCGCCCCGGCGATCACCGGCCACACCAGCATCGAGGTGCACGGCAGTGACCTGGTCTCCGTCACCGAGGCCGACGGCGCGCCGCTGATCCGGGCCCGGTGCCAGGTGGGGGAGACCGGCCACGTGATCAGCAGTGGCCACCACCGTTACTTCACCCGCCGCGACGGCCAGCTGCTCAGCGCCGTCTACCCGTTCGTGGCGGAGCCGGTCGCGCCGTTCCTGATCGAGTCGGTCGAGTTCCTGGAGCCCGGCCACCCCATGTACGCGCTACGCCCGGCCAACCCGTTGACCATCGGCTTCGGCTACTACTCGCCGCGCTCCTCGTTCGCCTACCCCGGTGGGCTGAGCGTGTACCCGGGCGGCAGCCTGCCGGGGGCGCCGGCCCGGTCGGTTCACCAGGTGCCGGCCAACCGGGCCCGCAGCGGCCTGCCGTCGGGGTCGTAGACCAGCCGGTACACCGGCAGCGCCCAGGCGCGGGTGTACCACGGCAGCCGCTCCGGGCGGTGCGGACGCAGCCGGCCCGGCGGGCGGTCGCCCACCTGCCCGCCGTCGTACCACTGTTGCAGCGCGTCGGCGGCGGCCGTGACGACGGCGACGGCGTCGGCCGGGTCGAGCAGGTCGCCGTCGTCCGCGCCGGAGGGGTCGCGGTCCAGGTGCTCGCGCCAGAGCCGCAGCCGCAACTCCCGGGCGAAGGCCCGCGCACCGTCGCCCTGCCCGCCGGGGTCGGTGGGCTCCCGCTCGTCGCGGGTGTCGTCGAGCACCGCACAGGACAGCTCGCTGTCGTGCGTCCAGGAGCGGCGGTTGAAGTTGTCGCTGCCCACGCTCGCCCAGACGTCGTCGACCACGCAGACCTTCGCGTGCACGTAGACCGGGTTGCCGGCGTGGTTCTCCACGTCGAAGACGTGCACCCGGTCCGGTGCGGCCTGCTCGCACAGGGACAGCGCCTGCTCGCGGCCGACCATGTTCGGCGGTAGCGCGAGCCTGCCGTCCACGTCCGGGTGCCGGGGCACCACGGCGACCAGGTGCAGCTCCGGATTGTCCCGCAGCGCGTGCGCGAACAGGTCCGCCACCTCCGTCGACCAGAGGTACTGGTCCTCCAGGTAGATGAGCCGGCGGGCGCGCCGTACCGCCTTCGTGTAGCCCCGGGCCACCGTCCGCTCGCCGTCGGGGGCGAAGGAGTAGCGCGGCCGGACGGCGGGATAGGTCCGCAGCACCTGGATCTGGTGCGGCCCGCACGGCGGCGGGTCGGCCGGCTGCTCGGGCAGCGGGTCGGGCTTCAGGTCCGAGCCGCGCAGCCGGTCCCGCAGGTACGCCATCGGGTTCTCCGAGTCCATCGGCATCGGGTCGGTCCAGCGCTCCCGGAACACCGTGTCCAACGCGCCGACGACCGGGCCGCGCACCGCGAGCTGCACGTCGTGCCAGGGCGGGTTGGTTCCGTACCGGGGAGACATCCGTACCGGCTGCGGATCGCCGTGGTGCGCGGCGTCGTCCCGCCGGCTGTGGCACAGGTCGATGCCCCCGGCGAACGCGATGTCCCGTGCCGGGGCGCGGAGGTGCCGCAGCACCACCAGCTTCTGGTGGTGCGACCCGCCGCGTCGGACCCGCTGGTCCAGGAGCACCTCGCCGCCGGCGGCGGAGATCGCCTCGCTCAGGTCGCGGTTCTCCTCCTCGCTGTACGCCAGAGCGTCGAGGTGTGAGCGCCAGATCAGGCCCTTGACCACCACTCCACGCTGGGCGGCCTGGGCGAAGAGCTGGGCCACCGTCGGGCCGTCCGGGCGCAGCCGTTGGTCCGGGTCACCCCGCCAGTCGGTGAAGAAGAGGTGGTCTCCCGCCGTCAGCGCCTCCACCTCGTCGACCAGCCGGTCGAAGTACGCCGCGCCGTGAATCAGCGGCTCGGCGAGGTTACCCGTGGTCCAGACGGGTAACCCAGAGACCGGGTTGGCCCGTTCCCGCGCGGTGAGGAACCAGTCCTGCAACGGCACCGTCCAGCCCTCCGGAGGTCGACAACGTCCTCACGCTAGGACCCTCGAGGCGGGTCCGCACGCCAGGCCGGCAGACCGGTGACCTGGCTGACGCCGTCGAGACGACGCGACAACAACCGAGGAGGCCACACCATGCCCCGCGAGACGACGAATCCCGTGACCGAGTACCGCGAGCCGGCGGTGGAGAGCGAACGGGGTGCGCTGGTAGCGGTGTTGGTGATGGTCATTCTGGGCGTGGCGGGGATTTTTGCGGTCTCCTGAGGCGGCGCCAGCGCCCCCGGTGAACGGGGGCGCCGGCGCCGGTCTCAGAGGCTGACCGTGGTCAGGGCCGGCGGCCCTGACCGTCGGTGTGCGGCAGCCGCTCGGTGGGGATCACGCCGAGCCGGCCGGCCTGGAAGTCCTCGAACGCCTGAACCAGCTCGTCCCGGGTGTTCATCACGAACGGGCCGTACTGCGCCACCGGCTCCCGGATCGGCTGGCCGCCCATGATGTAGAGGTCCAGCGCCGGGGTGTTGCTGTCCTGCGTGGTGTCCGCGCTGAAGCGCAGGGCGTCACCGGGACCGTGCACCGCGAGCTGGCCGGTGCGGACCGGCCGCCGGTCGGCGCCGACGGTGCCGCGCCCGCCGAGCACGTACACCAGGGCGTTGAACTCCGGCTGCCAGGGCAGGTCGACCTGCGCCCCCGGCTGCACCGTGACGTGCGTCATGGTGATCGGGGTGAAGGTGGAACCCGGCCCGCGGTGCCCGGCCAGCTCGCCGGCGATGACCCGGATCAGCGCGCCACCGTCGGGCGTGGTGAGCAGCGCCGACTCCCGGCCCCGGATGTCCTGGTAGCGGGGTGGGTTCATCTTGGCCGCGCGGGGCAGGTTGACCCAGAGTTGGGTGCCGTGGAAGAGCCCACCGCTCATCACCAGGTGCTCCGGCGGGGCCTCGATGTGCAGCAGACCGCTGCCGGCCGTCATCCACTGGGTGTCGCCGTCGGTGATGGTGCCGCCGCCGCCGTGCGAGTCCTGGTGGTCGAAGACGCCGTCGATGATGTACGTGACGGTCTCGAAGCCGCGGTGCGGGTGCCACGGGGTGCCCTTGGGCTCGCCCGGCGCGTAGTCCACCTCACCCATCTGGTCGAGGTGGATGAACGGGTCCAGGTCGGTGGTCGGCACCCCGGCGAAGGCCCGTCGGACCGGGAAACCCTCACCCTCGAAGCCGCTCGGCGCGGTGGTCACCGTGCGGACCGGACGGATCCTGGTGGACTCGTCGAGCTTGGGCAGGCGGGGCAGGACGAGGACGTTGTCAACGGTGATCGCGGGCATCGGAGGCTCCTAGTTCGTTGCGTGGGTGGTCGAGCTGGCCCGAGTCGCCCGGAGGCGGTCACCGAGTCGCTCGAAGACCCGGGTGAGGCAGGCGACCTCGGCGTCGTCGAGGTCGTCCATGAGGTGGGTACGCACCGACGCCAGATGGTGGGGTGCGGCTTCCCGCAGGGTGAGCAGCCCGGCGGCGGTGAGCACCGCCTCGCTGCCCCGTCGGTCGTCCGGGCAGGACTCCTTGCTGACGAGACCTCGGCGTTGCATCGAGGAGATCTGGTACGTCAGCCGGCTGGGCGAGAAGACCAGTCGACCGGCCAGCTCGCCCATCCGCAGCCGTTGCCCCGGCGCCTCGGAGAGCAGCACCAGCACGTGGTAGTCGGCGAAGCTCAGGTCGCTGTCGGCCCGCAGGTCCTCTTCCAGCTGCGTGTAGAGACGCTGGCTGGCCTCGATGTAGGCGCGCCAGGCGGCCGCTCGGGCACTGTCCAGGTTCTCGGTCACGATGACGACGATAGCACTCTTTCAAAATTTAACTAGTGCTCCAGATGGTCGTCTGGATCACGTCCTCGCGGTCGATGGGACACGTTGGTGCAGTTTTGAAGAAAGGCGGCGGTAATTCGGCGGCGGAGCATCGGCCCGGTGTGCCAGACTCCGCCCTCGTGGAACACGTGGAGCTCACCGCCGACGACCTGTTGCTGCGTCCCTGGCGGGACGCCGACGCTCCGGCGGTGCGCGCCGCCCTGCGCGACCCGGCCATCACCCAGTGGAACCCGCACGGTGGTGGCCCGATCGACGACGAGGCGGCCCTGCTGTGGGTGCGCCACCGCGCCGACTGGTCCGGCGGCGACCACGCCTCGATGGCGGTGACCGCCGCGGCCGGCGGCGAGCTGCTGGGCTCGGTGTCGCTGCACTCCATCCACCACGGCGACGCCTCCGTCGGGTACTGGACGGCGCCGGCGGCGCGGGGGCGCGGGGTGGCCGTGCGCGCCGTCGTCCGGCTCACCGACTGGGCGTTCGCCGACCTCGGGCTGCACCGGGTGGAGCTGTGCCACGCGGTGGCCAACCCGGCCTCCTGTCGGGTGGCCGACCGGGCCGGCTACGCCGCCGAGGGGACGCTGCGCGAGTCGTACCGGTACGGCGACGGCCGCCGCTACGACGAGCACCTGCACGCCCGGCTGGCCACCGACCGCTGAGTGACCGGCAACAGGTCAGGATCCGCGCAACGTCGCTGATCCTGCTGCCGCGCCGTGCGAGACGGCAGTTTCCCCGAAACTGCGCGGTCCGTCGGCGTGTCGCAGCCGGCGGCGTATGCCGTGCCGGAGGGCGATACCTCAGAGGTATAAAAATGCCTCTGAGGTATCAGGCTCGTCCGCGACCCCGACCCGTCCGCCCGTGTCCCGCCGGAGCGGGGGCCTCGCCGGAGGCAGAGAGCGGCACGCCAGGTCGCTGCGGCCGCGACGGAGCCCCGCCCTCACTCGGCCACCTTGCGCAGGAAGGCGGCGAGGTGGCTCGTGGTGCGGTCGATCTTCTCGGCCAGGGTGATGGTCTCGTCGATGCGGCGCCCCGCCTCCTTCCTGCCCCGCAGGTAGAGCGAGCAGGCCAGGTCGGAGCAGATGTAGGCACCCACGGAGTTGCCCTGCCGCCCGTCCCGCCCGGCCTTGCGGGCGGTCATCAGCGAGACGCCGTCCCCGGTGTGGGTGGTCAGGCACAACGAGCACATGCTGCGCCGGACGCGCCCGGTCTGCTGCGGAGCGACCCGCAGCGCCACCCCGACGAGCCCGGCGCCGGACTCGGCGACCAGGTAGGCCCGCTGGGTCGCGGCGGGGTCCCGCCACCCGAGGAAGTCGAGGTCGTCCCAGGGGCGCGCGGGCAGATCGTTCGGTACGGCCAGCCGCTTCGCCTCGCCCTGTGTGCAGTTGACGAAGGACGCGCGGATGTCCCGCTCGGTAATCGCTAGCATAGGTAGTAGCCTAGCTCTCCTAGGCAAACGATTAAGAGGGCTAGTTTTGGGGTGTGGGACATGGCACGTGCCGGGGTGACCGCCGACCGCCTGACCGTGGTCGCGGCGGATCTCGCCGACGAGATCGGCCTGGAGAACGTGACGGTCGCGGCGCTCGCACGCCATTTCGGCGTGAAGGACGCGAGTCTGTACTTCCACATCAGGAACGCGCGGGACCTGCGGGTCCGGGTTGCCCTGCTGGCCCTCGCCGAGCTCGCCGACCGGGTCGCCGCCGCGCTCGCCGGTCGTGCCGGCAAGGACGCGCTGGTGGCGTTCGCCAACGCCTACCGCGACTACGCGAGGCGGCACCCGGGCCGGTACGCCGCGATGCAGATCGACCTGGACCCGGAGACGGCGGCCGCGAGCGCCGGCGTCCGGCACGCGGAGATGACACGGGCGATCCTGCGCGGCTACCGGCTGCCCGAGCCCGACCAGACCGACGCGGTCCGGATGATGCACAGCACCTTCCACGGCTTCGTGAGCCTGGAGAGGACCGGCGGGTTCCGCCACACCCCCCGCGCCACGGACGACTCGTGGTCCAGGGCCCTCGACGCCCTCGACGCCGTCCTCCGCAACTGGCCACCGGCGTGAGCGCCAACCCGGCAACCAGGCGAGAGGGGCGGCTGACGACCGCCTAGGCTCGTGACGTGGACGATCTGGAGCTGGCCGACTGGCGCGAGCGCGTGGCCCGGCTGTACCTGTCCGACGGTGACCTCGCCGGGTTCCGGGCCGGCCGCGACACGCTCTTCACCACCCACCCGCAGAGCCCGATCCCGCCGGCCCAACGGTCCGGCTTTCGCGGCGTGCGGTACTTCCCGGCGAACCCGGAGGCCGTGGTGGAGGCGCCACTGCGCCCGGCCAGCGGCGAGCTGCGGGTGGACACCGGCGGCCCGGACGGCGTGATCGCGTACCGGCGGGTCGCGGTGGCCGACACGCCGTGGGGGCCGCTGACCCTCTGGTGGATCGAGGCGTACGGGGGCGGGCTGTTCGTGCCGCTGCGCGACGGCACCTGCGGGCGGGAGACCTACGGCGGGGGGCGGTACCTCACCGACACGGTGAAGGGCACCTTCGGCCGGGGTGTCGAGCTGCTGCCCGGCGATCGGGTCCGGCTCGACGCCAACTACCTCTACAACCCGAGCTGTGCGTACGACGACCGCTGGGCCTGCCCGCTGGCGCCTCCGGAGAACCGGGTCGAGGTGCCGCTGCGGGCCGGCGAGCTGGCGTACCACGGCTGACGGCCGCCCCGGCGCGCTGCCGGGACGGCCGGTCGAACCGGTGGCTCAGCCAGGGTTCGTGGTCGACCCGGACATCTGCATCCGGCCCAGCACCTGCCGGGCCTGGTCGACGAGCTGCGCGTCGACGATCACCGCGTACTGGCCGGCGCGCAGTGAGCTGGCCGAGGTGAAGTCCCGCTGCCCGCCGGTCATGGCGTGCGCGACCGCGCCGAAGACGGCACCCCAGATCGCGCCGATGACCAGCCCGACCAGGATCACCGCCAGCCAGTTGCCGACCGTGAAGATGCCGAACAGCAGGCCGATGAAGAGCCCGAACCAGGCGCCGGTGCCGGCGCCGAGCAGGGCGGCGCGGCCGGTGGTCATCCGCCCGAGCACCGTCTCCACGAGCGTGAGGTTGGTGCCGACGATGGCGGTGTGCTCCACCGGGAAACGGTTGTCGGCGAGATAGTCGACCACCCGCTGTGCGGACGGATAGTCCGGATACGACCCGATCGTCACGGTGGGCGGCCCCATCACCGGCCCGTGACCGTCACCGGACGGCGCCGACGGGCGGCCGGCCGGTCCGGACGGCAGCAGGTCGCCCCCCTGTGTGCCGGGCCGCCAGGCGGCCGGCCCCGAAGCTGACGTCATGAGCATCCTCCCTCGTCAACCGCCCGGGTTCCCGCCGACGCCGACCGGTAACGCCAGCCACCGCCGTGGATGCCGATCCACCGGCAGGAATGCGCACGGACACCCCGGGTAGGTAGCCGGGTGAAGAGCGGACAGATCAGCGACCACGGCTTCCTCGCCGACGGCCGCAGCGCGGCGCTGGTGGACCGCTCCGGCTCGGTGAACTGGTGGTGCCCGGGCCGGTTCGACGCGCCGTCGGTGTTCGGGCGGCTGCTCGACGAGGACGCCGGGCACTGGTCGATCCAACCGGAGGGTGAGTTCAGCGTCGAGCGCTGCTACCTCGACGACACCCTGGTGCTGCGGACCGTCTTCCGTACCGGGCAGGGCGAGGTGGCGCTGACCGACGCGCTCGCCTTCGAGTTCGGCTCGCGCGGGCACGACATCGGTCTGCGCTCGCCGCAGGTGCTGGTCCGCAGCGTGCAGAGCCTCTCCGGCGAGGTCCCGATGCGGCTGCACTACCGACCCCGCTTCGAGTACGGCCGGACCACCGCGTTCCTGGTGGAACGGGACGGCACGCTGGAGGCCATCGCCGGGGCCGCCCGGCTCACGCTGCGCGGCAGCGTGCCGCTCGGCTGTGGCGACGGCGAGGCCAGCGGGACGTTCACGGCCCGCGCCGGCTCGGTGCACAACTTCACCCTCGGGTACGCCCCGACCTACGACGCCCCGCCGCCGGAGGTGCCGGACGCCGACCGGACGATCGCCGACACGGTCGCCGGGTGGCGGTCCTGGACGCGAGAGCACCCCTACGAGGGGTGCTACCCGGAGCAGGTGCGGCGCAGCGCGCTGGTGGTGCAGGGCATGACGTACCGGCCCAGCGGGGCGGTGGTGGCCGCGGCGACGACCTCGCTGCCGGAGAAGCTCGGCGGGAACCGGAACTACGACTACCGTTACGTCTGGGTGCGCGACTTCAGTCTCACCCTGCGTGCGCTGTGGCGGACGGCCTGCTGGGACGAGGTGCAGCGGCAGTTCTCCTGGGTGAGCCGGGCGATGGGCCGGATCGGCGACCAGCCGGTGCCGATCATGTACGGGGTGCAGGGTGAGCGGGACCTCACGGAGCATCGCCTGGACCAGCTCGCCGGGTACCGCGACAGCCCGCCGGTGCTGATCGGCAACGACGCGTGGCGGCAGCGGCAGACCGACATCTTCGGCGAGGCGCTGGACGCCGCCTGGCTGATGCGCGACAAGTTGGAGCCGATGCAGCCGGACGTGCGCCAGGTGCTGCGGGTGCTCGCCGACCAGGCCGTCATCGACTGGAAGCGGCCGGACGCGGGCATGTGGGAGGAGCGCGGGATCGAACACCATCACGTGTCCTCCAAGGTGCAGTGCTGGGTGGCGCTGGACCGGGCGGTCCGCTTCGGCGACCAGCTCGGCGGGCCGGATGACGTGGCGCGCTGGGCGGCCGCCCGCGACGAGGTGCGCGCGACGGTGCTCGAGCGGGGGTGGAGCGACCGGCTCGGCGCGTACACCGGAAGTTTCGATTCCGACGACCTGGACGCCTCGGTCCTGGTCATGCCGCTGGTGGGTTTCCTGCGGGCCGACGACCCGCGGATGCGGTCGACGGTCCGCGCGGTCGAGCAGCGGCTGTCCCACGACGGCCTGCTGCGGCGCTGGGACGGTGACCCGGCGGGCTTCGTCATCTGCTCGTTCTGGCTGGTGGGGTGCCTGGCGCTCGGCGGCGAGCGCGACCGGGCCCACGAGCTGTTCGGCAGGCTGGCCGCTCGGGTCAACGACCTCGGCCTGTTCGCCGAGCAGATCGACCCGCTGACCGGGGAGCAGTTGGGCAACTTCCCCCAGGCGTTCTCGCACATCGGCCTCATCAACGCCGCCGGTCAGCTCACCGACGTCGAGCGGGACCCGGCGCTGCGCGACCGGGGCATGCCGCCGTCGCACTTCACCCCGATGCGCTCCTGAGGGTCCTCCTTTCGCACAAATCTTGACGACTTTCGATTCATTGAATCGAAGTTCTGTCGCTCTCCAGTGAAAGACGTTAATGTCCGGGACACCCATGCGGTGCTCCTCCAGTCGGCGGGAGCGGCACCGAGATCCCCCGGACACCTGGAGGTCTCGTGTCACGCACTCGACGCCGACGTTCCCTCGTCGCCGCCACCGTGCTCTCCGTGCTGGTCACCCTCGGCTTCGCGCCGTCGGCGACCGCCCGCCCCAGCACCGAACGCCCGGTCGCCGCCGCCGCGCAGGCGGCCCTCGCCCCACCGCCCACCGCCGGCTTCGAGAAGGTCGCCCTCGACGGCGGACTGTCCATGGGCGAGCCCATCGAGCTGGCCGTCGCCGCAGACGGCAAGGTCTTCTACATCAACCGGGGAACCAGCAACGGCGGCGGTCAGGTCCGCCTCTACAACCCGGCGACGCAGTCCACGACGGTCGCGCTGACCCTGGCCCTGGACGCCCGCTTCGAGGACGGCCTGGTCGGCATCACCCTGCACCCGAGCTTCGCCACCAACCGGTGGGTGTACCTGTTCTACTCGCCCAAGGTCACGCCCCTGGTCAACCGCATCAGCCGGTTCACCTTCAACCCTTCCACGCTGCTGCTCGACCCGGCCAGCGAGGACATGCTCGTCGAGTGGCCCACCGAGCGGGACCTGTGCTGCCATTCGGCCGGCTCGATGAGCTGGGACACCGCCGGCAACCTCTACTTCGCCGTCGGCGACAACACCAACTCCGGTGGCGACTCCGCCGGTATGGCGCCGATCGACGAGCGGACCAGCCGCAACCCGCAGTACGACGCGCAGCGCACCTCCGGCAGCACCAACGACCTGCGCGGCAAGATCAACCGGATTCACCCGGAGAACGACGGCAGCTACACCGTCCCGGCCGGCAACCTCTTCGCCCCCGGCACCGCGAGGACCCGCCCGGAGATCTACGTGATGGGCGTGCGCAACCCCTACCGGATCTGGGTGGACCGCAAGGCCGGCAACACCCTCTACTGGGGAGAGGTCGGCCCGGACGCCGGCGCCGACGTCGCCAACCGCGGCCCGGCGGCGTACGACGAGTTCAACCGGGCGGCCGGGCCCGGCAACTACGGCTGGCCGTACTGCGGCGGCCCGAACGTGGCCTACAACGACTGGGACTTCGCCACCGCCTCGCCGCGCGGCTGGTTCCCGTGCGGCGGCTCGGCGGGCCCGGTCAACAACTCACCCCGCAACACCGGCCTCCAGCAGCTCCCGCCGACGAAGCCCGCTCTGGTCTGGGAGCAGCACGGCGGCAGTGACGACTGGCCCGCGCTGGACAACCCGGGCGGTTGCGGCTCGCCCAACCACGTCGAGGTCTACCACTACGACCCGAACCTCGCCTCGGACGTGAAGTGGCCGGCCTACTACGACAACAAGTGGCTGATCTCCGAGTACTGCCGCAACTGGATCAAGGAGGTCCAGTTCGACAACGGCAACCCGGCCACCGGCGCGCCGACGGTCATCGAGCCCGTGCTCGCCGGCATGAAGCTCGTCCACCCGATCGACTGGCAGTTCGGCCCGGACGGCTCGCTCTACCTGCTGGAGTACGGCAGCGGCTACTTCTCCGGCGCCGTCGACGCCGGGCTCTACAAAATTAACTACGTCCAGGGCGGCCGGTCGCCGGTGGCCAGGGCCAGCGTGAACCGGGACAACGGGCTGGCGCCCCTCGCGGTCAGCTTCTCCAGCGCCGGCAGTTCCGACCCGGACGGCGACCCGCTGAGCTACGCCTGGGACTTCACCAACAACGGCAGCACCGACTCGACCGCGGCGAACCCCTCGTTCACGTACGCCGCCAACGGCAGCTACAGCGCCCGGCTCACCGTCAGCGACGGCACCGGCCGCAGCGCGACCACCCTTGTGCCGGTGGTGGTGGGCAACAACCGCCCGACGGTCACGCTGAACGGGCTGCCCGCCGGCGGGCTCTTCGACTGGGGGCAGGACCTGACGCTCAGCGCCACGGCCAGCGACCCGCAGGACGGCACTCCCGCCTGCTCCGCGGTGGTCGTCCGGGCCGCGCTCGGGCACCAGGAGCACGCCCACGAGGAGGGGGAGGGTACCGGCTGTGGCGCCACCTTCAACACCGGTCCGGTGCACGCCGGCCCCGACTCGGTGCTGTTCTTCGTGCTGCGGGGCAGCTACACCGACAGGGGCGCGGCCGGCTCGGCGGCACTGACCGGGGAGAAGGAGATCAGCCTCTACCCGAAGCAGTGGCAGGCGGAGCACGTCGTACAGCTCAACGGGCCCACGGTGATCGACCAGGCGGCGGCCGAGGGCGGCCGGCGACTGGGGGACATCCAGAACGGCGAGAACGTCCGACACCACGCGGTGAGCCTCAAGGGGATCACCGGGGTCCGGGCGCGCGTCTCCTCGGGCGGCCCCGGGGGCACCCTCTCCTTCCGGTACGACTCACCGACCGGCGCCGAGGTCGCCCGGATCGCGGTGCCGAACACCGGCGGCTGGGACAACTACACCGAGTTGACCGCCACCGTGACCAAGCCGGACGACGGCACCCACGACCTGTACCTGGTCTTCACCGGAGGCAGCGGCGCGCTGCTGGACGTGGACAGCTACACCTTCACCGGCCCCGGGGTCGGCACCGGCGGGGCGCGCACCGGGGAGATCAAGGCGCTCGGCAAGTGCGCGGACATCGCCTCCAGCCAGACCGCCAACGGCACCAGGGTGCAGACCTGGACCTGCAACGCCTCCGGCGCCCAGCGTTGGACCCTGCCCGGCGACGGCACCGTGCGAGGGCTCGGCAAGTGCATGGACGTGAAGAGCAGCGGCACCACCGACGGCACCCTCGTGCAGCTCTACGACTGCAACGGCACCGGGGCGCAGCAGTGGGCCGCCCAGGCGGACGGCAGCCTGCGCAACCCGCAGTCCGGGCGCTGCCTGGACATCCCCGGCTCCGACCTCACCGACGGCCGGCAACTCCAGATCTGGACCTGCAACGGCTCCGGGGCGCAGCGCTGGGCCCTGCCGTGACCGGCGGCTGATCGACTCCGTACCCGTTCTCCGGGGGCGTCCGACGTCGCGTCGCCCCCGGAACCGGGACCTCGGAGGAGGATCCCGGCCATCCGCCCGCGTCCCCGGGTGGATGGCCGGGGATCGGGGGAGAATGCCGGGATGCGGCTGGTGCTCACGGCGGACACCCACCTACCGAAGCGGGCCCGGGATCTGCCCGGGCCGCTCTGGAGCGCGATCGAGACGGCGGACGTGGTCCTGCACGCCGGCGACTGGGTGGACGAGCCGCTGCTCGACGCGATGCTCGCGCGCTCGCGCCGGTTGATCGGGGTGTACGGCAACAACGACGGCCCGGCGCTGCGCGCCCGGCTGCCGGAGGTGGCCCGGGCCGACCTGGACGGCCTGCGGGTGGCCGTGGTGCACGAGACCGGCCCCCGGACCGGCCGTGAGCAGCGGTGCGCGGCCCGCTTTCCCGACGTCGACCTGCTGGTCTTCGGGCACTCGCACATCCCGTGGGACACCGAGGCGCCCGGCGGCCTGCGCCTGCTCAACCCCGGCTCACCCACCGACCGCCGCTCCCAACCCCACGCCACCTACCTCACCGCCACGGTCAGCGCCGGCCGGTTGACCGAGGTGGAGCTGCACCGCCTCCCGCGCCGCTGACCCCGCCCTCCCCGGCGATCCCGCACGTCCTGTCGCCGATGTCCCCGGTCAGGACGTGCGGGATCGCGGGAGATTTCTACTGGCCTCGGCCGGTCTCGGCCTGGAGCTCGTCGATCCGCTTGGACGCCTCGGCCTTCGTCAGGTCGTCCGGCAGCTCCGCGTCCGCCTCCCGGGCGAGGGTCGCCAGGTAGGACTCCTGGGCCGCGGTGGGCGGCTCGTCGCCGGTCACCCACTCGTTCGGGTCCTTGATCGCGCCGCGCGGGTCGGCCTGCTCGTTGCTGCGGTCGGTCATCGTCATCACCCTTTCTTCGAACAGGTGTGCCAGTACCCCGATCACCGCCGGTTCATGCCGGCCCGGCACACCCGCCGCATCTACGATCACCGGATGAGCGCGGACCGGTCGGCTGTGGTGGTGGTCGGGGCGGGTATCGCCGGGGTGGCCTGTGCGGTGGAACTGGCCGCGGCCGGGGTGCCTGTGCAGGTCCGCGAGCGGGGGCACGTCCGCGGTGGCCGGATGGCCAGCAAACGCTTCGGGGGTCGGCCCGCCGACATCGGCGCCGCGTACTTCACCGCCAGCGACCCGGACTTCGCCGCGGTGGTCGAGCGGTGGCGCGCCGCCGGCCTGGTCCGCGAGTGGACCGACACCTTCCAGGCGTACGACCCGGACGGGCGCCAGGACGTGCCCGGACCGATGCGCTTCGCCGCGCCGCGCGGGCTGCGTTCACTGGTCGAACACCTCGCCGAGCCGGTGCCCGTGACCGTCGACCGGTTGGTGCTCACCGTCGATCCCGGGCCGACGGTGGACGGCCAGCCGTGTGCGGCGGTCGCGCTGGCCATGCCCGGCCCGCAGGCCGCCCTGCTGCTCGATCCGGCCCTGGCCGACGCCACCCGGGTCGTGCAGTCGCAGCGGTGGTCGCCGTCGCTGGCCGCCGTCCTGCGCTTCCCGACCCGACGCTGGTCGGACTTCCGGGGCGCGTTCGTCAACGGCCACCCGGTGCTCAGCCTGATCTGCGACGACGGCGACCGGCGGGGCGACGGCGCGCCGGTGCTGGTGGCGCACACCGTGCCGGAGTTCGCCGCCGGCCACCTGGCGCAGCCCACCGGGGCCGCTCCGGCGATCGAGCAGGCGGTCCGGGACGTGCTGGGGCTGCCCGACACGGCCACCGACGTGCACGTGCACCGCTGGACGTACGCGAGGCCGGTCACGAACGCCGGCGACGACACCTACCACCTGGACGCCGACGGGATCGGCCTGGCCGGCGACGCGTTCGGCAAGCCGCGGGTGCAGAGCGCGTGGCGCTCCGGCCGGGACCTCGGCCGCGCCCTGGTCGCCCGCCTCACCTGACCGCTGGTCCTCCCGGGGCGATCAGGTGTGCCCGGCGGTGGCGACGGGCTCGGCGGACGCGTCCCGTTCGGCCGGGTCGGAGGTCCGTTCGCCCGCCCGGTCCAGCAACTGCATGACCGGGGTCGCCGCGACGCCGTGCACCACCACGGAGACGAGCACCACCAGCCCGACGGTGGCCCAGAGCAGCTCCGCCTCCGGGAAGTCGGCCTCCGTCGTGGCGTACGCGAGGTAGTAGAACGACCCCACCCCGCGAATGCCGAACAGCGAGATCACCCAGTGCTCCGCCGGCCGGCCCGGCGCACCCCGCAGCGACAACCAGCCCACCAGCGGCCGGACCAGGAACACCAGCGCCAGCCCGACCGCCGCGGCCGGCCAGGTCAGCGGGCCGAGCAGCCCGCCGACGACGGCGCCACCCAGCAGCAGCAACAGCACCAGCGTGAGCAGCCGTTCGATCTGCTCGGCGAAGTCGTGCAGCACCGAGTGGAACTCGTGCGTCCGCTCGGCGGCCCGGATCGCGCGCGCGGCCACGAACACCGCCAGGAAGCCGTACCCGCCGACCACCTCCACCAGCCCGTACGCCAGGAACGTGGCGGCCAGCGCCAGGAAACCCTCGGCGTGCCGGGCCAACCGCAGATGGCTGGGCGCCCGGAAGAACAGCTTGCCGAGCAGCCAGCCGATGAGCAGGCCACCACCGACCCCGACGCCCACCTTCCACAGCACGTCGACCGCGAGCCACTCGGCCAGCCAGTCGCGCGGGGCGAGACTGGTCGAGGCGATGGCGATGGCCGCGTAGACGAACGGAAACGCCAGCCCGTCGTTGAGGCCGGCCTCGGAGGTCAACGCGAAGCGGACCTCGTCCTCGGAGTCCTCCACGTCGGTTGGTTCCCCGACCTGCACGTCGGCGGCGAGCACCGGGTCGGTCGGCGCCAGCGCGGCGCCCAGCAGCAGCGCGGCGGCCGGCACCAGCCCGGCCCACCACCAGCCGAGCAGCGCCACCGCCGCGATGCACAGCGGCATCGCGATGGCCAGCAACCGCCAGGTGGACGACCACCGGGCCCAGCTCAACGGCCGGTCGATCTTGAGCCCGGCGCCCATCAGGGCGACGATCACCCCGATCTCGGTCAGGTGGGTGGCCAGCTCCGGGTGGGCCAGCGGGTCCGGTGTCGGCAGCCCGACCGGCAGCAGGAAGACCACCATCCCCAGGGCGAGGAAGGCGATCGGCATGGACAGCGGCCGCCGTTCCAGCACCCGGGGGAGGATCCCTGCGAGCAGGGCGCCCAAGCCCACCAGCGCGAACGCCACATCTACCGGCTCCACCGTGCCACCCTCCGACCACGCCCGCCGGCCGCGGGCAGTGGTCACAGACCATGCCCCGGCAGTCGTACGCGTAAGCCTTTCCGGTACGGCGAAACAGAGGTGATCCTCAACGCGGGCGGGTGACCGCCGAATCGTCCAACGTGGCGAGCAGCGCGGCCGGATCGTCGTACACGGCCACCGCGCCGGCACCGGCCAGCTCGCCCCGGCTGGTGCCGCCGCAGGTCAGCCCGACGCACGGGATGTCGAGCTTGCCGGCGGCGGCCACGTCCCAGACCGAGTCGCCGACGAAGACCACCCGCTCGGCGGCCAGCCCGGACTGGTCCAGCGCGGCGACCAGGATGTCCGGCGCCGGCTTGCTCTGCTTGGCGTCCGCCGACGAGGTGACGGTGTCGATCACGTCGTCGACGGCGAGCGCCCGGCGCAGCGCGCCCACCTCGGGTTCCGAGGCGGAGGTGGCGAGCACCACCCGCAGCCCCCGCTCGGCGCAGGCGCGCAGCAGGTCCGCCGCCCCGGGCAGCGGCGTGAGCCGTTCCCAGTACTCGGCGTACAGGGTGTCGTGGGCGTCGCGCAGCTTCCCGTCGGCGTCGCGGTCCCGCTCCGGGCCGAGCAGGTGGTCCAGGAGCTTGTCCGAGCCCATCCCGATCGACCGGTGCACGGTCGCCATCGGCACCGGCTGGCCGGTCTGGCGCAGTGCCTCCCACCAGCTCACCGTGTGCAGGTACGTGGTGTCGACCAGCGTGCCGTCGACGTCGAAGAGGACCCCTGCGGGTCTGTCGGTACGCATGGCCGTCCTCCTACCCCCTCGGCGGCCGGCTGACCCCTCCGGCCCGGCGCGCTCGGCCCCGGCCTCAGCGCCCCCCGGACGGGGGGATGAGGATCTCGAACCAGACCGTGGAGCCCCGGACCGTCGGGTCGGTGCCCCAGGCGTCACTGAGCTGCTCGATCAGGCCGAGCCCGCGCCCGCGACTGCTCAACGTGTCGGTGCGGGCCCGGGTCACGGTGCCCCGGGTGCCGGAATCGGCGACCGACACCAGCAGCCGCTCGGGGCTGAGGTCGATCTCCACCCGGGCGGCGGTGCCGGCGTGCAGCAGCGCGTTGGTGGTCAGCTCGCTGGTGCACAGCACCGCCGCACCGATCACCGCCTCGGGCACCTGCCACTCGGCGAGCTGGCCGGTCATCCAGTGCCGGACCCGGCTGGGGGCGGTCGGCTCCGCCGGCACCTCCATGCCCGCGGAGCGGCTCGGCTTGAGCGCGTGCTCGACCGCCAGCACGGCCACGTCGTCCTCGGTGCCGCCGGGCACCGCGGCGGTGGCCACCGCGCACAGCGCCCGCGGGTCGCTGCTGCCGGCCTTGGCGACCGCGTCGCCCAGGGCGTCCAGTCCGGCGGTGAGGCTCTGCCGGCGGCGCTCCACCACGCCGTCGCTGAACAGCAGCAGGGTGTCGCCGGGGTGGAACGCGACGGTGGTGGTGGTCGGCCGGCCACCGAGCCCCAGCGGAGGCCCGGCCGGCATGTCCACGTACTCCGAGTGTGAGCGGCCGTCCGGGGCGCAGCGGCGGATCAGCGGCGCGGGGTGCCCGGCGCTGGCCAGGGTCAGCTCCCGCCGCTCCGCGTCGACCACCCCGAACACCACGGTGACGAACAGCTCGTGCGTGCCGGCCTCCACGCCCAGGCTGGTCACCAGCCGGTCCAGCCCGGCCAGCACCGCGTCCGGCGCCGGGTCGGCCAGGGCCAGCGCGCGTAGCGCCGCCCGGACCTGTCCCATCCGCGCGGCGGCCTGCACGTCGTGCCCGGCGACGTCGCCGAGCACGACACCGAGCTCGCCGGTGGGCAGCAGGAACGCGTCGTAGAAGTCCCCGCCGGCCGCGTTGCCGTCCACCCCCGGGTCGTAGCGTGCCGCGATCCGCAGCCGGGGCAGGTCCGGCAGGTTCTCCGGCAGCATGCTGCGTTGCAGCAGCTGAGCGGTGCCGTGCTGGGTCTCGAACCGGCGGGCCCGCTCCGCCGCCTGGCCGATCAGCTCCGCGGAGGCGGCCAGCAACGCCTGCTCGGCGGCCGACCAGCTGTGCGGCACCTGGTAGCCGACCGCCAGCCCGCCGCGGACCACCGAGGTGCCCAGCGGCAGCGCGGCCAGCGAACGGATCTTCTGGTCGTGGCGGTCCACGGCGGTCTCCCGCAACGGCTGCCCGTCGCGGGTGAACGACGGCGCGCCCGCGCGGGCCGCCTGCACCACCGGGGCCGACCAGTCCGCCGGGACGCGCCGCCAGAGCGGTGGCAGCCGCTCGTCGGCCTCGTCCATCAGCTCGCCGCGTACCCGGCGCACCATCCGCCACCCGCCGCCGCCCTCGTCCACCGCGAACGCGACCTGGTCGGCGTCGAACGTGGTGATCGCGTACCGCAGCGTCACCCGGGCCACGTCGTCGAGGGTGAGGGTGCCGGCGAGCGCGGCGGCGACCTCGCTGAGGCTCTGCAACTGCTCGGTGACGTGGGTGGTCTCGGCGGCGACCGTCAGCATCCCGACGATCTGGCCCGCGCTGTCGTGCACGGGGGAGTAGCTCCGGGTGAAGACCGCCTGCTCGGCCACGCCCGAGCGGTCACGAACCAGGGGAAGGATGCTGTCCTTCTCCAGGAACGGCACGCCCTGCCGGTAGGCGCGCTCGATCACCTCGCCGACACCGGGCAGCGCCCAGATCTCGGCGTACACCTCGGCGGACGGACGGCCGAGGGCGGTGGGGTGCTTGCTGCCCAGCAGGTCGGCGTAACCGTCGTTGTAGAGCAGGACGAGGTCGTCGCCGTACGCCAGCGCCATCGGCATCGGGGAGGCGAGGATCAGCTCGATCACGGCCCGGATCGCCGGGTCCCACCCCTCCGGTGGGCCGAGCGAGGTGCCGGCCCAGTCGTGGGCGAGGACGGCGGCGGCAGCGCCCGGCCCGGTGGACTCGCCCGGGACCCGAGTTGCTGGCGTGGGGACTCGCCCGACCGTTCCTGGCATGTTCGCAGCCTAGCCGGCCGGCCGTCGGGCGTATCCGATCATGGCCGCGGGTCGCGGCCGGCCCCTGCCTGGTGGACGTTCGGGCAGTTCACCACCCCTGTCCGGCGACTTGTCGGAAAAACTGGGGCGAGCCGCGCGGACTGCTGAACCGGTGGCCGGGTATGCGCCCGGCGCAGTCCATGCGACAGGAGGGACATCATGCTGAAAACCCTCGCGGTCCGGCAGGCCGACATCGGCGACGCCATCGCCGACACCTGGAGGTCGGTGCTGCTCTTCATCCCGAAGGCCGTGGCCTTCATCGTGATCCTCGTGGTCGGCTGGCTCATCGCCAGAGCGGTCCTGAAGATCGTGGACACGGTGCTGGAACGGGTGCGCTTCGACGAGGCGGTCGAACGCGGCGGCATCAAACGGGCACTGGAGAGAACGAAGTACGACGCGAGTGACATCCTCGCCAGACTGGCGTACTACGCGGTACTGCTGTTCACGCTGCAGTTCGCGTTCGGAGTCTGGGGACCCAACGCGATCAGTGACCTGATCAGCGGCGTGGTGGCCTGGCTGCCGCGCGCGTTCGTGGCGATCATCATCGTGGTCGTGGCGGCGGCGATCGCGAACGCCGTCCGGGATCTGGTCACCGGGGCGCTGGGCGGGCTCTCGTACGGCAAGGTCCTGGCCGACCTGACGGCGATCTTCATCATCGCGCTCGGCGTGATCGCCGCGCTCAACCAGGTGGGTATCGCCACCACGGTGACGACGCCGGTGCTGATCGCCGTGCTCGCCACGGTGGCCGGCATCCTGATCATCGGTGTCGGTGGTGGCCTGGTGCGTCCCATGCAGAACCGGTGGGAGGGCTGGCTGAACCGGGCGGCCGAGGAGGCTCGTGCGGTGCAGGAGAACCGGCGGGCCAACACCGCCGGTCGCGGCGACGTGGAACGGCAGATGGCCGACCGTGGGGGCGAGCGCACCCAGGCCATGCCGCGCGTCGACGAGCAGGCGACGCAGAACCGCCCGTAGCGGGGCGAACGGCACAGCAGTGGGGAGGGCGTTCCGCGTACGGCGCGGGGCGCCCTCCCCGCGGTCTGCCGGTCAGGACGGGTCGAGCGAGCGGGCCAGCGCGCAGACCGCGACCAGCCGCGTGAGCAGCCACTCCGGCTCACTCCAGTCCACCGGGCCGTTCGGTGGCGCCCACCCGTGCTCCACGGCGGCCGCGCGGACCCCCTCGGCGTAGCCGGCGAGCGCCGCGACCGTCAGCGGGCGGCGGTCCCCGTCGAGGCTGTCCCGCACGGCTGCCGCGTGCTGGTCGACCAGCGCCAGCAGCCCGGGCCGGGCGGCCGCGGCGGCGAGCCCGACGGTGCCCACGGAGACGGTGAGAGCGGCCAGGCTGGACCGCGCCGAGTCGACGGCGGTACGGGTGGCGACCCGGGTGAACGGCACACGCATGGTGACCGAGGCTAACCGACCCGCGGCCGGGGCGACCTCGGCCGCTCGGCGGGTGTCCGCCACGCCACCGGCCGACACGGGCTGGCCGCGAGGGTTGATCCGGCACAGACGGGGCAGCAGGAGAACCACGGCACATGGCGGGACAGAGCACGGAGGCGGCGATGGCACAACAGGCGGACGGGCCCGACGAGCAGCACCGCCGGCCGCCCGGCGTGAGTGACGAGACGGTCGCCGCACTCGGCAAGCTCAGCGAGGCCCTGGAGTGCGTGGAGCGGGTGCGGGGGCACCTGTATTCGCTGCACCAGCTGATCGGGCACGCCGACCTGATGCTCGACGACGCGGTGGAACAGTTCCGCGCCGCCGGGCATCCACAGCTCGCCGACCGCATCGACACCGAACTGCTGGGCCGCAACGTCATCGCCGGTCGGTGGACGTTCCAGATCGTCGAGGACTTCGACGACGGCTACTACGCCCTGTTCCAGGAGCTGGACCGGCAGGCCCGTGAGGAACTGGTGGGTGGGCGGCGCCACCTCTACGAGGCGGAGATGAAGGAGCGACGCCGCAGCCGGGGCCGACCGGGGCACGAGGCCCGGCCGGGCTAGTCGCCGGCCGTGTCGGCCGGTCGCCGCCGGGCCGCGTCGTCCGCGATGATCACGGTGGCCACCATCAGCGCGACGCAGACACTGAACAGCCAGGACTCGTCGGAGACGAGCCAGGCGGAAACGGGCGCCTGCAGCGCGGCGAGCAGGAAGCCGAGCCAGGCGAGGCGGCGCTGACGCGTGGAGAGGATTCCGGAGCCTTGATGCATCCCGAAAGTCTTACGCGAACCGACCGGATTGCCGTCCTCCGATCGGCCGATTCTGGATGAGCTGTCCGTTTTCTCGACCGTCCGGACACGACTTCTTGTCGCCGCACGCGACCGGCCGGAGCCGGCGGTAAGGTGCGGCTGCGGCAGGATGGTGTCCCGTGTCCACCACGCCCGCGCCACCCCGCGCCTCGCTGCTCCTGCTGGCCTACCTGGCCTTCGTCAGTCTCGGCCTGCCCGACGGCCTGCTCGGCGTCGGCTGGCCCTCGATCAGCGCCGACTTCGGCGTACCGACCGAGGCGGTCGGGTTCCTGCTCACCGCGGGCACCGTCGGTTACCTCACTTCCAGCGTGCTGGCCGGGTTCACGCTGGCCCGGGTCGGGGTCGGCGCGCTGCTCGCCGGCAGCACCCTGCTGGCCAGCCTGTCGCTCACCGGGTACGCGGTGAGCCCCGGGCTGGCCGTGCTCGTGGGCTGCGCGCTGCTGCTCGGGCTGGGCTCCGGCGCGATCGACTCCGGGCTCAACGCGTACGCCGCAGGGGCCTTCGGCCCGCGCCACATGAACTGGATGCACGCCTTCTTCGGGCTGGGTGTGGCGATCGGCCCACTGATCATGACCGGGGCGCTGAGCGCGGGACTGGCCTGGCGCTGGGGGTACGGCATCGTGGCCGCCGCCCAGCTCGCCCTCGCCGCGGCGTTCGCGCTCACCGTGCGTGCCTGGCGACGCCGCGTACCGGCCCCCGCCGAGGCGGGCGCCCCGCCCGCCGCGCCCGCGGTCCGCGTCCCGGTCCGCGCCACGCTCCGGCTGCCGGCGGTCTGGTCGGGGGCGCTCGCCTTCGCGCTGTACGTGGCCATCGAGGTGTCCGCCGGCCTGTGGGCGTTCCTGCTCCTGACCGAGGGGCGCGGGCTGAGCGCCGCCGTGGCCGGTGGCTGCGTCTCCGCGTACTGGGGCAGCCTCTTCGTCGGCCGGGTGGTGCAGGGCGTGGTGGCGGAACGGCTGGGAGCCAGGCTGGTACTGCGGAGCAGCCTCGCCGGCATGGCCGTCGGCGCGGCGCTGGTCGCCGTACCCGGGTCGGCCGCGCTGGCCGTGCTCGGCCTGGTCGTGGTCGGCTTCGCCGCCGCGCCGGTGTTCCCGTTGCTCACCCTCACCACCGCCGACCGGGTCGGCGCGGAGCACGCGGACCGGGCAATCGGGCTCCAGATCGGCGCCGCCGGCGTGGGTGCGGCGCTCGTACCCGCCGGGCTCGGTGTGCTGGTCGGCAAACTGTCGGTGCAGGTGCTGGGCCCCGCCCTCGTGGTGCTCGCGCTGGCGCTGATCGTCCTGTACGAGCTGGGCGCCCGCCGACCCGCCGCCGGCCCGCACCAGCCCGTGGCCGGCGGGTCCGTGCCCGGCCAGTCTGGGCCTGGTGGGTCCGGGCCTGGTGGGTCCGTGCCCGGTACGTCCGTGCCTGCTGCGACCGGTCCGGATCAGCCCGGGACGCTGGCGTAGTCCGGACGCGCCTCTCACCCCACCGCGTAGGTGGAGCCGGGCGGTCCCTTGATCGACTCGGTTTCGTTGATGTCGCGGTGTCCGGGCGTTAGGAATGCCCCGATATCAGCGAAATCAGTGTCCCGTTCAGCCGAAGTCCGGTCCGCTGCGGCCGGTGGTGGACGGTCGGTAGGCGCGGTCCGGGTCGGTCGGCTCGCGGCCGCCGTCCCTGGCCTGACCGCCGCGGTCGGCCGCCTCGGGTCCGTGCCCGAACGCGGCCTCTTCACCGGCGTCGTTGCCGGTGACGTCGTCGGACTGCCCGTCGAGGGTGGAGCGGGCCACCGCCCGGTCCAGTTCCTCCAGCGGAATCCGTTCCTCGTCGCGCCACACCCTGTTGTCGTCGGTCATGTCATCAGCCGTACCCGGGCGCGATGATCGCAAACAGCACCGCGCGCACAGCCTGCCCGGCGCACGGCCGCCGAACGGACAGCCGTCGCGCCGGTGGCACCCGAACACGGCGATGGCCGCCGGGGATTCCGGCGGCCATCGCGTGGAGCGTCGAGGGTCACGGCTGCGGGCGGTCGACCTTGCCCCGCCAGGCGCCGGTCTCCTGACCGCGCCGCTCGATGTACGTCTTGAACCGCTCCAGGTCACCCTTGGCCCGGCGGTCGACGATGCCGAGCTTGTCACCGGCCTGCTCGACCACGCCGTGCGGCTCGAACTCGAGCTGGAGGGTGACCCGGGTCTTGTCCTCGTCCAGCCGGTGGAAGGTCACCACGCCGGCCTGCTGGGTGCCGCCGGTGGAGCGCCACGCGACCCGCTCGTCGGGGAGCTGCTCGGTGATCTCGGCGTCGAACTCGCGCTTCACTCCGGCGATGTCCACCGTCCAGTGGGTCATCGTGTCGGTGAGCTGCCGGACCTCCTGCACGCCCTCCATGAACTCGGGGAAGTCCTCGAACTGCGTCCACTGGTCGTAGGCCGTGCGAATGGGAACGGAAACGTCGACGTGTTCGGTAACACCACTCATCAGGAAACCTCCTTTGGCCGCCGGTCGTCCGGATCGGGGGACGATCCGGTCACCAGCGGGTTGTCTCGTTCTTGTTGCCGAGTGCGGCCCAGACCTCGGAGACCGTCTGGTAGCGGATGCCTTCGGGCAGTCGCTCCAGCGCCGCCACGATGTCGTCCGGCGCGTCGTTGTCGCGCGCGTTGGCGACCAGCCCCGCACGGTCGCCGGGCAGGGCGCTCATCGTGATGAACCGGCCGAGCCGGCTGCGCTGCTCGACGTCCTCGGAGCTCATCCCCTTGGGTGCCCCGGTACGGAGCTCACCGGCCGGGGCGGTGGTCGCCTCCGGCTGGTCCTCCCCGGCCGGTTCCGGCACCCGGGACTCTTCGACCCGTGAGCCACCGGTCCCCGGCCCCTGCACGAGGCCGCTGACCTCCTGGCTCATCTGCTCGTCGATCCTTGGTCCGTGCTTGCTGTTGCCACGCTCCATGCTCTCTGCGCTACCCGGCACCCCGACGGGTAAACCGGCACCGCGTCACGAACCGGCCTCCAGCCCGGCCCCGAACCGGACCTCCACGCCCGAACCGAACAGCAGGCCCGGCCCGAACGACGAACCGCGGCCCTGGTGGCCGGCCCGCCCCGGATCCAACCCTCAGGAGTCGGCCGGCCTCCGTGGCGGCAGCACCGGCTCCTCCGGGTCAGGGTCACCGGCCTGCAACTGACGGCCCCGCTGGACCTCGGCGTTGATCTGCACCCCGAGCATCAGCGCCGAGTTGGACAGGTACAGCCAGACGAGGAACGCGATGACCGCCCCGAGGCTGCCGTAGGTGGCGTCGTACGAGCCGAAGTTGGCCACGTACAGGCCGAAGCCGAAGGAGGCCAACACCCAGGAGACCAGCGCCACCGCGCCGCCCGGGGTGAGCCAGCGGAACCGGGGCTGCCGCACGTTCGGGGCGATCCAGAACAGCAGCGACAGCAGCACCATCATGATCAGGGCGAGCACGGGCCACTTCGCCACGCTCCAGACCGTGCGCGCCAGTCCGCCGGCGTTGATCAGGTCGCCGACGGCGTCGGTCACCGGACCGCTGACGATCAGCCCGGTGGCGACGACCGCGAGCAGCACCATCGAGACCGCGGCCAGGCCGATCTGCAACGGGCGCAGCTTCCACACCGGCCGCCCCTCCTGCACGCCGTAGATCGCGTTGGAGGCCCGGGTGAACGCTCCGATGAAGCCCGACGCGGACCAGAGGGCACCGAGCAGGCCGAAGCTGAGCAGCGCCTTCGGGGAGCTCTCCTGGTCCACCACCGCCCGGATGACCTTGATCATGCTGTCGTTGGCGACCACCGACCCCGCGCCCATCTGGTTGGCCAACTCGACGACCGTGTCCACGGTCTGCTCGCCGTTGGAGACCAGGCCGACCAGCGCGACCACCATGATGGTGGACGGAAAGAGCGCCAGCACCCCGTAGTAGGTGAGCGCGGCGGCCCAGTCCGAGCAGTTGTCGGTGACGAAGTTGCGCGCGCTGCGGAACACCACCCCACGCCAGGTCCGCCAGCTCAGCTGCCGCATCCGCCGAGGTACCCGTGAGCCGGGGGTGCCGCCGAGCGTCGTACCGGGCTCCGTGGTCGTCATGCCCGCTCCCTGTGCCCCGGCCGCCGGATGACCGGTCGTCCGGTCGGGCCTGGCCCGGCCGGTACCCGCACGGCGAAATCGACAAACCCGTCCACCGCCGCGCCACCGCCGCGTATGGTTTGCCGCCCCGTCACCGGGGAACGGTCACGGTGACCCTGTCGACACGGAGGAGGACGAGATGCCCGGGCGCGAGGATCTGCCCAGCACGCTGCGACGCTCCCCGGATAAGGCGCAGCGCACGTGGGAGAAGACGCACGACTCGGCGGTGGAGACCTACGGCGAGGGGGAGCGGTCGCACCGCACCGCGTTCGCCGCGGTGAAGCACCAGTTCGAGAAGGTGGGCGACCACTGGGAGCCGAAGGGCCGCAAGGGCCCGAGCGACCGCCAGGCGGCGGGTGGCGGGCCGGAACGGCGTGCTCCCACCGCGGGTGGGGTGGACGCCAACGCCACCAAGGACCACCTGATGTCGGTGGCCCGCGAGCTGGACGTACCCGGCCGGTCCAGCATGACCAAGCCGGAACTGGTCAAGGCGATCGAGAAGGCCAACGACCGGGCCACCCGCAAGGCCCGCGGCGACTGACCGTCGCGGCCGCACCGAGGAGCAGACCCCGAGGCGGTACGGGCGGATGCGGCAACCCCGCACCCGCCCGTACCGCTCACCAGTGCCCGCCGCCCGGCGCCTCGATGTGCACCGCCTTCGTGGCGGTGAACTCGTCCAGGAGTTCCGGGCCGTACCCGAAGCCCTGCCCGCTGGCCCGGCGCGGGTGGGCGGCGCCGCCCGGTGCGCCACCGAACACTGAATTGATCTTCACGGTGCCCACGGGCAGCTCCCGCCAGGCCCGCTGGGCGTGGCTCATCGACGCGGTCAGCACCGTGGCGGCCAGCCCGTACGGGGAGTCCGCCGCGCAGCGCAGCGCCTCGTCGAACGAGTCGACGACCACCACCGGCGCGACCGGCCCGAACGTCTCCTCCCGCACCAGCGTCATGTCGTGCCGGCAGTCGGTGACCACGGTGGCCGGGTAGAACGCCCCCGGCCCGTCCGGCAGGTCCCCGCCGGTGAGCACCCGGGCGCCGGCCCCCACCGCCGCCGTCACCTGCCCGTGCACGTGGTCGCGGTGTCGCCGGTCGACCAGCGGGCCCAGCTCGACGCCCGGTTCCCGGCCCGGGCCGACCCGCAGCGCGCCGGCCCGCTCGACGAGCGCCGCCACGAAGTCGTCGGCCACCTCCCGGTGGACGTAGATCCGCTCCACCGCCACGCAGATCTGTCCGGCGTTGGCGAACGCGCCGAGCGCGGCCTGCGCCGCCGCCCAGCCGGGGTCGACACCGGCGTCGACGACCAGCGCGTCGCTGCCGCCGTTCTCCAGCAGCACCTTCGCGCCGGTGCGGGCCGCGGCGGCGGCGATCGACCGGCCGGTCGCGGTGGAGCCGACGTGCGCGACCACGTCCACCTCCTGGCCGGCCAGCGCCGCACCGACCTCCGGCCCACCGGTGAGCAGCGACAGCACGCCGGCCGGCAGCGCCTGGTCCAGCGCGCGGGCCAGCAACCAGCCCGTCGCCGGCGTCCGTTCGCTGGGCTTGTAGAGCACCACGTTGCCGGTGACCAGGGCCGCGCCGAGCAGGCCGCAGGAGACCGCCACCGGGTCGTTCCACGGGGTGATCGCGGCAACCACGCCGCGCGGCTGCGGCGTCATGAAGTCCAGGGCGTCCGTCTCGCCGTGCAGCGTCCGTCCGCCGCGCAGCGGGGCCAGCTCCGCGTACTGTCGCAGGGTGCCGATGCCCGCCTCGACGCCGCCGCGCGCGTCCGCCAGCGGCTTGCCCATCTCCGCGGTGACGGCCGCGGCCAGTTCCTCGGTCACCGCCTCCACCGCGTCCGCAGCCCGGTGCAGCGACGCCGCCCGCGCGGCCGGCGCGGTGGCCGCCCACTCCGCCGCCGCCTCGCGTGCCGCCTCGACCGCCTTGCCGACCTCGTCGGCCGTGGCCACCGGCACCGAGCTGACCGGCGAACCGTCCGCCGGATCATGGACGACCAGTTCGCCGCCTCCGCCGCCAACGCCCCAGACCCCGCCCACCAGCTGCGCAACCGTGTACATGCGGCGTTGGATGCCCCGGCCCCGGCGAGGCAAACGCGTTTCGCCCGGTTGCGCGCCGGGTAGGCGGATCGGATGACCGCCATGGGCGCGCAGAGCGCTGACGCCGTCGTCATCGGGGCCGGCCACAACGGCCTGGTGGCGGCCAACCTCCTGGCCGACGCCGGGTGGGACGTGGTGGTGCTGGAGGCGACGGCGGCGCCCGGCGGCGCCGTCCGCTCCGCCGAGGTGACGGCGCCCGGCTACCTCAGCGACCTCTACAGCTCGTTCTATCCCCTGGGGTATGCCTCACCCGTGCTGCGCGGGCTCGACCTGGACCGGTACGGGCTGTCCTGGCGGCACTCGCCGGACGTGCTGGCGCACCTGCTGCCGGACGGTCGGGCGGCGGTCATCAACCGGGATCCGGCCGTCACCGCCGCCTCGCTGGAACAGTTCGCGCCCGGCGACGGCAAGCGCTGGATGAACGCGTACACCGACTGGCTCGAGGTCGCCGAGCCGATGCTCACGACCATCACCACACCGTTCCCCCCGGTGCGGGGCGGGCTGGGTCTGCTGCGTCGGCTGCGGATCGCCGGCGCGCTGCGGCTGGCCCGGCGGCTCGTGGTGCCGGTCCGCAAGCTCGGTGACGAACTCTTCGAGGGCGCTGGCGGGCCGGTGCTGATGGCCGGCTGCGCCCTGCACACCGACCTGTCCCCGGACGAGGCCGGCTCCGGGGTGTACGGCTGGCTGCTGGCCATGCTCGGCCAGCAGGTCGGCTGGCCGGTGCCCGACGGCGGCGCGCAGCAGATCACCAACGCGTTGGTGTCCCGGCTCGAGGAACGCGGCGGCCGGATCCTCTACGGCGCCCACGTCGACCGGGTGCTCATCGCCCGGGGCCGGGCCATGGGGGTGCGTACGAGGGGCGGCGCGCTGTGGCGGGCCCGCCGGGCCGTGCTCGCCGACGTGCCGGCGCCCGCGCTCTACCTCGACCTGGTCGGCGCGGCGGTGCTGCCGTCGCGGCTGGTGGAGGACCTGGCGCACTTCCGGTGGGACGGCTCGACGCTGAAGGTGGACTGGGCGCTCTCCGCGCCGGTGCCGTGGACGAACCGGGAGGTGGCGACCGCCGGCACCGTGCACCTGGGCGCCGATCTGGACGGGCTCAACCGCTATGCCGGTGAGCTGGCCCGCGGCGAGCTGCCCCGGGACCCGTTCCTCCTGGTCGGCCAGATGTCGGTGGCCGACCCGAGTCACTCGCCGCCGGGCACCGAGTCGCTCTGGTCGTACACCCACCTGCCGTTCCGACGGGACTGGCGGGCAGCGGACCTCGCCGGGCACGTGCAGCGGATGGAGGAGGTGCTGGAGGCCGCGGCCCCCGGTTTCCGGCAACTGATCGTCGGCCGGCACGTGGCCGGGCCGGCCGACCTGGAGGACGGCGACCCGAGCCTCGTCGGCGGGGCGCTCGGCGGTGGCACCGCCGCCGCGTACCAGCAGCTGTTCCTGCGCCCGATCCCCGGCCTGGGCCGGGCGGACACCCCGGTGGACCGGCTCTTCCTGGCCAGCGCGTCGGCGCACCCCGGCGGCGGGGTGCACGGCGCGCCCGGCGCGAACGCGGCCCGCGCCGCGCTGGCGCGCGACGGCGCGCTCACCGGCCGGGCCTACGCCGCCGCCATCGCGACCGCGCACCGCGCCGTCTACCCCGACTGACCCGCCGCGCCCTGGCCGGCCCGCCCATGTCAAGGCGGGCCGGGGTACGCGGTTCAGCTGGTGATGTTGCGGTGCTTGCTGCGCAGCCGGAACGGCATCAGCGCGCTCTCGATCTTGGTCGCGGTGGTCATCTTGGACTCCCCGTCGCGCCGCTCCTCGAAGCGGATCGGCACCTCCAGGATCGTGTGCCCCAGCTTGGTGGCCAGGTAGTGCATCTCCACCTGGAAGCTGTAGCCGTTGGACTGCACCCGGTCCAGGCCGATGTCCCGCAGCGCGTCGGCCCGCCAGATCTTGAAGCCGGCGGTCAGGTCCCGGATCCGCACCCGCAGCAGGGTGTGCACGTAGAGGTTGGCCCAGCCGCTGAGCGCCCGACGGTACAGCGGCCAGTTCTCGTCCAGCTCGCCACCGGGCACGTACCGGGAACCGATCACCACGCCCGCCTGGGTGGAGAGCAGGGCGCCCAACATCCCCGGCAGCGCCTCCGGCGGGTGGGACAGGTCGGCGTCCATCTGCGCCACGTACTCGGCGCCGCCGTCGAGCGCCCGGCTCATCCCGTCCACGTACGCCCGGCCCAGGCCCTCCTTGCCGGCCCGGTGCACCACCTCGATCCGGTCGGGGTGCTCGATGGCCAGCTTGTCGGCCACCTCCCCGGTGCCGTCGGGGGAGTTGTCGTCGGCAACGAGGATGCGCAGCCCCGGCAGCGGCAGTGCGAGCAGCCGCTCGACCAGCGCCGGGAGGTTGCCCGCCTCGTTGTAGGTGGGCACCACGACGGTCAGGCGCGCGTCCCGCCACGGCGACGGCAGCTGCACGGGCTCGATCATGTCGGACATCCTCGGTTTGCGGACAGGGCTACCTGAGAGGGTAGCCAGTTGCCACATCCGGGTTGAAAAGGCTCCCCGTCCGGGCGTTGCGGGCGGTCGACCCGCACCGTGCGTTCGGTAGGGCCGCAGGCCAGCTCGGCACGGCGAGTCGGCTCAGCGCAGGCGTCGCGCCGCGGCGGTGAGGGCAAACGCCACGCCGGCGAGCGCGACACCGGACAGCGCCGGCTTGTGGGTGCCGACCCAGAGGGCCGCCGAACGGCTGCGCGCCTGGTCGGTGAAGACGCCCGCCGCGCCCCGGTCCCGGTCCTCGTCGCCGGGGTGGTCGAGGTTGTCCCGCCAGGTGGCCGGGTCGATCTCCTCGCCGGTCTGCTGGCTGTCGTACCCGTCGCGGGCGAGCTTGCGGTCGAGCAGGCCGGGGATCAGGATGTCGCCCAGCCGGGCCCGCCAGGTCGGACCACCCACGTTCAGCTCGCGGGTGCCGTGGTCGGCGGCCCAGACGATCGCCCGCGCGGCCAGCTCCGGTGCGAAGATCGGCGGCACCGGCTGCGGATGCCGGGGCAGCCGGGTGCGGACCCAGGAGAACTGTGGTGTGTTCACCGCGGGGAGCTGCACCATCGACAGCCTCACCCCCGGGCAGTCGTGCAGCAGCTCGGCCCGCAGCGAGTCGTTGAACCCCTGGACGGCGTGCTTGCTCGCGCAGTACGCCGACTGCAGCGGGATCCCCCGGTAGGCCAGCGCCGAGCCAACCTGCACGATCGCGCCCCGACCGTGCGCGCGCATGTGCCGCAGCGCCGCCAGGGTGCCGTGCACCGTGCCCAGGTAGGTGACCTCGGTGACCCGGCGGAACTCCCGCGCCGGGATCTCCCAGGCGGGCGCGAACACCGACACCATCGCGTTGTTGATCCACACGTCGATGGCACCCCAGCGGTGCACCACGTCGTCGGCGGCCTGCTGCACCGCACCCGCGTCGGCCACGTCGACCCGGTACGCCCGCACGTCGGCGGCGCCGCGTAGCCGGCACTCCCGCTCGGCGGCGGCCAGCCCCGCCTCACCCCGGGCCAGCAGCGCGAGCCGGGCGCCCCGGGCGGCGTACGCGTGCGCGACCGCACGACCCACGCCGGCGCTCGCGCCGGTCACCACCACGGTCTGCGTCACGACGAACCCTTCTGGCGGGTGGCGATGTCGGACAGCCGGTTCAGCGTCTCCCGGTTGCGCAGGTGCAGCACCAGGTCGTTGAGCCTGTTGCGGACCCAGCGCAGCGGACCCGCGGCGAAATCCTCACCGATGCGGACCCGGGTGGCGCCGTCGCCGACCGGTTCCAGGGTGAACGACACGATCGCCTCGCCGGCCGGCCACAGACCGGCCCGCAGCACGAGCCGGTGCGGTGGCTCGCACAGGAGCACGGTCGAGGCGTCCTGCAGGGAGAACGGCCACGGCCCGGCCCGGTGGTGCAACTGGCTGCCCACCCGCGGCCAGGCGTCGTCCACGTCGCGCACGTGTGCCGTGCCGACCACCCAGTCGCTGTACGTCCATCCGTCCGCCAGCACGTCGAACACCTGCTGCGGGGGAGCGCCGATCACTTTCTCCACTATCGCCACTGGGCTCCCATACCCGGC
Source organism: Micromonospora acroterricola (assembly GCF_003172955.1). Classification (GTDB taxonomy): domain Bacteria; phylum Actinomycetota; class Actinomycetes; order Mycobacteriales; family Micromonosporaceae; genus Micromonospora; species Micromonospora acroterricola. The sequence goes on from NZ_QGKR01000231.1 coordinate 59,147, forward strand.
CCGGGGCGGAGGCTAACGGCTGGCGGGTTAGCTTCTCCGGAGCGCCGGGTAAGGCCGAGTCGACGGCACCGGCCCCACCGCGCCGAGGGTGACGTTTACTCCTCGGGGCGCCGGGAACCCGCCGCCTGTGCGACAGGACCAGGAGGATCCGGATCAGCGCAGGTCAGCCCGGGTGTACGCCGGTGCTGGCCGGGCCGCTTCCGGGCCTGTCCAGGGCCTGCGGCCCGTCCTGTACGACGCGGTGCTGCTGGACCGGGACGGCACCCTGATCGAGGACGTGCCGTACAACGGCGATCCGGAGAAGGTGCGGCCGGTGCCGGGGGCGCGGGCCGCGCTGGACCGGCTGCGGGCTGCCGGGCTGCGGCTGGCGGTGGTGACCAACCAGTCGGGCCTGGCCCGGGGTTACTTCACCGAGGAGCAGATGCGGGCGGTGCACGCCCGGATCGAGGAGCTGCTGGGTCGCTTCGACGCGTGGTTGGTCTGCCCGCACGACGACGCCGATGGCTGTGACTGCCGCAAGCCCGCACCGGGCCTGGTGCACGCCGCCGCCCGGGAGCTGGGCACGAGCGCGGCGCGGTGCGTGCTGGTGGGCGACATCGGCCGGGACGTGGCCGCCGCGATGGCGGCGGGGGCGGCGGGCGTCCTGGTGCCCACTCCGGTGACCCGACCGGAGGAGATCGGGGCCGCCGGATGGGTGGCCGCCGATCTGCCGGCGGCGGTGGACGAGATCCTGCGCCGGCAGCAGGCGGTGCACGACGTGCCGGGTCCGGTCGACGACCGGGTGGGCACGGCGCTGGTGGTGCGGTCGGACTCGGCCGGGGACGTGCTGGTCACCGGGCCGGCGATCCGGGCCGTCGCGGCCGGGGCCCGGCGGGTGGTGCTGCTGTGCGGGCCGCGCGGACGGGCCGCCGCCGACCTGCTGCCCGGCGTCGACGAGATCATCGAGCATCCGCTGCCGTGGATCGACCCGACACCGGCGCCCGTCGACCCGGACGCCATGCGGACCCTGACCGCGCGACTCGCCGCCGTCGGCGCGGACGAGGCGGTCGTGTTCACCTCGTTCCACCAGTCGGCCCTGCCGCTGGCGCTGCTGCTGCGGATGGCGGGGATCCGGCGGATCGCCGCGATCAGCGACGACTACCCGGGCTCCCTCGTGGACGTCCGGCACCGGGTGCCCGTCGGCGTCCCCGAACCCGAACGTGCCCTCTCCCTCGCCGCCGCCGCCGGCCACCGGCTGCCCGTCGACGACGAGCCCGTGCTCCGGCTGCGGCCGGACGCCCTGCCGCCCCGCCCGGCCGAACTCGGAGACCCCGGCTACGTGGTGCTGCATCCCGGGTCGGCCGCGTCGAGCCGGGCCTGCCCGCCCGAGCTGGCGGCCGGGATCGCCGAGTCGCTGACCGCCGCCGGGCACCGCGTGCTGGTCACCGGCAGCCCCGACGAGCGCGAGGTCACCGCCCGGGTGGCGGCGGCCGGCGGCACCGACCTGGGTGGCCGGACCGACCTGCCCGGGCTGGCCGCGATCGTCGCCGGCGCCAGCGCGGTGGTGGTGGGCAACACCGGGCCCGCGCACCTGGCCGCCGCGGCCGGGGTGCCGGTGGTGAGTCTCTTCGCGCCGACCGTCCCGTTCGGGCAGTGGGGCCCCTACCGGGTGCCCACGGTCCGGCTCGGTGACGCCGGGGCGCCCTGCCGGGGCACCCGGGCCTCGCGTTGCCCGGTCGCCGGGCATCCCTGCCTGAGCGGCGTCGACCCGGCCGAGGTGGTCGAGGCGCTGCGGGTGCTGGCCGTCAGCGGTGGTGGCGGCCGATGAACGTCCTGCTCTGGCACGTGCACGGCTCCTGGACCACGTCGTTCGTGCACGGCAGCCACCGCTACCTGATCCCCACCACCGCCGACCGTGGCCCCTACGGCCTCGGCCGGGCCCGCACCTACCCGTGGCCGGACAGCGCCGTCGAGGTCGCCCCCGACGACCTGCCCGGCGCCGACGTCGACCTGGTCATCCTGCAACGCCCGGAGGAGGTCGACCTCGCCGAGGAGTGGCTGGGCCGCCGCCCCGGCCGTGACGTGCCCGCCATCTACGTCGAACACAACACCCCCAAGGGCGACGTGCCCAACACCCGCCACCCGATGGCCGACCGCGACGACCTCCTCATCGCGCACGTCACCGGGTTCAACCAGATCTTCTGGGACACCGGCGCCAGCCGCACCACGGTGGTCGACCACGGGATCGTCGCGCCGGCCGTGTCGTACACCGGCGAGCTGGACCGGCTCGCCGTGGTGATCAACGAGCCCGTCCGGCGGGGCCGGGTCACCGGCACCGACCTGCTGCCCCGGTTCGCCGAGATCGCGCCGCTGGACGTGTTCGGCATGGGCGTCGCGGGCCTCGCCGACCACCTCGGCCTGCCCGCCGACCGACTCACCAGCCACGACGACGTGCCGCAGGACCGGATGCACGCCGAGCTGGCCCGGCGGCGCGCGTACCTGCACCTGTGCCGGTGGACCTCGCTCGGGCTCAGCCTCATCGAGGCCATGTCGATCGGCATGCCGGTCGTCGCGCTCGCCACCACCGAGGCGGTGACGGCCGTGCCCCCGGAGGCCGGCGCCATCGCCACCCGGATGGACACCCTGCTCGACGCCGCCCGCCGGTTCATCGCCGAGCCGGCGGCCGCCCGTCAGGCCGGCGCGGCGGCATTCACCGCCGCGCGCAACACATACGGCCTCGACCGTTTCCTCGCTGACTGGGACCGGCTGCTGGAGGAGGAAGTATGCGGATCGCGATGATCTCGGAGCACGCCAGCCCGCTCGCCATCCTCGGAGGGGAGGACGCCGGCGGCCAGAACACGCACGTCGCGGAGCTGTCCGCAGCGCTCGTCGCCGCCGGGCACGAGGTGCGGGTCTACACCCGCCGGGACGCGCTCGACCTGCCGGTGACCGTCCGCGCCCCGGACGGGTACGACGTGGTGCACGTGCCGGCCGGCCCGGCCGAGCCGCTGGCCAAGGACGCGCTGCTGCCACACATGCGGGAGTTCGGCCGCTGGCTGGTCGACCGGTGGCGGGGCGGGGACTGGGCGCCCGAGGTGATCCACGCGCACTTCTGGATGAGCGGCCTGGCCGCGCTGAACGCCGGCCGGCAGACCGGGGTGCCGGTGGTGCAGACGTACCACGCCCTGGGCACCGTGAAGCGCCGCTACCAGGGCGTGCAGGACACCAGCCCGGCCCGACGGATCTCCTACGAGCGGGAGTTGGGCCGCTCGGTGGACCGGGTGGTCGCCCAGTGCCGCGACGAGGTCGGCGAGCTGGTCCGGATGGGGGTGCCGCGGTCCCGGATGACCGTCGTCCCGTCCGGGGTCAACCTCGCCTCGTTCGGCCCGCTCGGGCCGGCCGCGGACCGCGATCCGGGCCGGGCGCGGATCCTGACCGTGGGCCGGTTGGTCGAGCGCAAGGGCTTCCAGACGGTGATCCGCGCGATGGCGCTGGTCCCGGACGCCGAGTGCGTGGTGGTCGGCGGGCCGCCCGAGGGGCTGCTGGAGACCGACCCGTACGCCCGGCGGCTGCGGGCGCTGGCCGAGTCGTGCGGGGTGGCCGACCGGGTACGGCTGGTCGGCGCGGTGCCCCGGGAGGAGATGGGCCGCTGGTACCGCTCGGCCGACCTGCTGGTGGCCGCCCCCTGGTACGAGCCGTTCGGGTTGACCCCGCTGGAGGCGATGGCGTGCGGGGTGCCGGTCGTCGGCACCGCCGTGGGCGGCATCCGCGACACCGTGGTCGACGGGACGACCGGTGACCTCGTGCCGGCCCGCGACCCCCGTGCCCTGGCCACCGCTATCCAGCGGCTGCTCGACGACCGGATCCGGCGCTTCCGGTACGCCACGGCGGCGCGTGAGCGGGCCCGGTCGCGGTACTCGTGGGCGGCCACCGCCGAGCGGCTGGCGGAGCTCTACGGCGAGGTGGCCTCGGTGCGCCGGCCGACCGGGGTGGTGGCCTGATGCCGGAGGGCGGCCTGCTCGACACCCACCTGGCGAACCTCGCCGCCGCGCTGGTGCCGTACCGGGGGTGCGAGGCGCAGCTCGCGCGCTGGGGTGCCGAACTGGCGCACCGACTGGCCGCCGGCGGGCGGTTGCTGGTGGCCGGCAACGGCGGCAGTGCCGCCGAGGCCCAGCACCTCACCGCCGAGCTCGTCGGGAAGCTCCGCCACGACCGTCAGCCGCTGTCGGCCATCGCCCTGCACGCCGAGACCAGCGCCGTGACGGCCATCGCCAACGACTACGGCTACGCCGACGTCTACGCCCGCCAGGTCCGCGCCCACGGCCGGCCCGGCGACATCCTGTTGCTGCTCAGCACCAGCGGCGCCAGCGCCAACCTGCTCGCCGCCGCGCACGCGGGCCGCGACGCCGGCCTCACCACCTGGGCGCTCACCGGGCCGGCCCCCAACCCCCTCGCCGACGCCTGCGCCGACGCTCTCGCCGTCGCGTCGCCCGACTCCCAGGTCGTCCAGGAGCTGCACCTCGTCACCAGCCACCTGCTCTGCGAGTACCTCGAACAGGAGCTGCCCGCCGCCCTGGCCGCGTCCACCCCGCCGGCGCCGGCCGACCGGACCCCGTCCGGGCCGGTGCGTGCCGGGGTCGAGGTGGTGCTCGACGGCGGGACCGGACAGCAGGTCGACGCGTGAGGATGAGGAGGAAAGCGTGAGGGGACCCGTGGTGGTGGTCGGGGACACCCTGCTCGACCGGGACGTGGAAGGGGTCGTGAACCGGCTCTGCCCGGACTCCCCGGTGCCGGTGCTCGACGAGACGGTGGCCATCGACCGGCCCGGTGGGGCCGGCCTGGCGGCGGTCTTCGCCGCCGCGCAGGGCGCCGAGGTGGTGCTGGTGACCGCGCTCGCCGACGACGCCGGCGGCGCCCGGCTGAGCGCGTTGCTCGCCGACGCCGGCGTGCAGGTGTACCCGCTGGCCCTGTCCGGCGCGACGCCGGAGAAGATCCGGCTGCGGGTCCGGGGCCGGGTGTTGCTGCGCCACGACCGCGGCGTCGCGCCCGGCGAACCCGGCCCGCCCTCCGACGAGGTGCTGCGGGTGATCGCCGCGGCGTCGGCGGTGCTGGTCAGCGACTACGGCCGGGGGGTGGCGCGGCAGCCCGCGTTGCGCGCCGCGCTGGCCGCCACCCGGGCGCCCGTGGTGTGGGACCCGCACCCGCGCGGCCCGGCGGCGGTGCCCGGCGTGCATCTCGCCACCCCGAACGAGTCGGAGGTCCGCGACCTGGTCCCCACGCCTCCCGGGGCCTCCCGGCTGGCCACCGCCTCCCGGGGCGCGCAGGGCCTGCGGCGGCGCTGGCGGGCCGGCGCGGTCGCGGTGACCCTGGGCGGGGACGGCGCGCTGCTCTGCCACGCCGGGTCGACGCCGCTGGTGGTGCCCACCCCGGGCAGCGCCGAGGGGGACACCTGCGGCGCCGGCGACCGGTTCGCGGCCGCCGCCAGTCTCGCGCTGGCCCGGGGCGCGCTGGTCTCCGAGGCGGTGCAGGTGGCGGTCGCCGAGGCGTCCGCGTACGTGGCGGGTGGGGGAGTGGCCACGGCCCTGCCGCCGCCGGTGCGCGCGCGGAGCGGGTCGGTGACGCGAGCACCGGGAACGAGAGGCGGCCCGGTGCTCACCGGCGTGGTCGGTCCGGGCGGTGACCGGATCGGTGTCGCCGCCGTCGCCGCGCTGCTCGCCGACGTACGCGCCGCCGGCGGCACGGTGGTGGCCACCGGCGGCTGCTTCGACCTGCTGCACGCCGGGCACGTCGCCACCCTCCAGGCCGCCCGGCAGCTCGGCGACTGCCTGATCGTCTGCCTCAACTCCGATGCCAGCGTGGCCGGGTTGAAGGGGCCGGAGCGACCGGTGCTGTCCGAGGGTGACCGCAGCCGGCTGCTGGCCGCGATGAGCTGCGTGGACGCGGTCATGATCTTCGACGAACCGACCCCGGACGCGGCGCTGACCTGGCTGCGCCCGGACATCTGGGTCAAGGGCGGGGACTACGCCACCGGCGGTGGGGACGCGACGCTGCCCGAGGCGGAGGTCCTGCGCCGCTGGGGCGGGCACACGGTGGTGGTGCCCTACCTGGACGGCCGCTCGACCACCGACATGATCGCCCGCTCCGGCGGGGGACGGCCCACCGGCGCGTCCCGCGCCGTCGGACAACCGGCGGAGCCGGACCGTGTCGCCGCGCGGTCGTCGACGACGCCTGGCGGGGAGCGGACCCGATGACGGCCGCGTCGCCCGGGGCCGGGCCCACCGTGCTGGTCACCGGCGGCTCCAGCGGGCTCGGCGCCGCGGTGGTCGCCGCGGTGGCCGTCTCCGGCGGCCGGCCGCTGGTGCTGGACCGGCAGCCGCCGGCCGACGGGGTGTCCTGGACCGAGTGCGACCTGGCCGACACGAGGGCCGCCGAGGCGGCCACCCGGCACCTCGCCGAGCAGGCCGGTGGCCTGGACGCGGTGGTCACCGCCGCCGGCATGGACGTGCCGGGCCGGCTCGCGGACGTGCCCGGGGAGACCTGGGACCGGATCGTCGCCGTCGACCTGCTGGCCACCGCCGCGGTGATCCGGGCCGCCCTGCCGTTCCTGCTGACCTCCCGGGGCCGTGTCGTCACGGTCGCCTCCACCCTGGGCGTCAAGGCGGTCAGCGACGCCACCGCGTACTGCGCGGCGAAGTTCGGCGTCGTCGGTTTCACCCGCGCCCTCGCCGCCGAACTCGCCGGCCAGGTCGGCGTCACGCTGCTCATCCCGGGCGGGATGCGCACCGCGTTCTTCGACGAGCGTGACCCGCAGTACAAGCCGGGGCCGGACGCCATCCTCAACGATCCCGGCGACACCGCCGCCGCGGTCATGTTCGCGCTCAGCCAGCCGGCCGGCTGCGCGGTTCGCGAGATGGTGGTCTGCGCCGAGCAGGAGACCTCGTACCCGTGATCCTCGTCCTGCGCGCCCTCGGCGTCGGCGACCTGGTCACGGCGGTGCCCGCGGTGCGGGCGCTGCGGGCCGCGTACCCCGGTCGGGAGCTGGCGCTGGCCGCGTCGGCCTGGCTGGCCCCGCTGGTCGACCTGGTCGGCGGCGTCGACCGGTTGGTGGACACCGCCGGGCTGGACGGGCCGGCGTGGCCCGGCCCGGCTCCGGAGGTGGCGGTCAACCTGCACGGGCGCGGCCCGCAGTCGCACCGGCTGCTCGCGGCCGCCCGGCCCGGCCGCCTGCTCGCCTACGCCAACCGGGAGGCCGGGTTCGTCGACGGGCCGGGGTGGGCGGCCGACGAGCACGAGGTGGACCGGTGGTGCCGGCTGCTGTCCTGGTACGACATCCCGGCGGACCGTGGCGACCTCGGCCTGCTCCGCCCCGGCCCGGCCGGGCTGCCCACCGGGGCGACGGTGCTGCATCCGGGCAGCAAGATCCCCGCGAAGCGCTGGCCGGCGGAGCGGTTCGCCGCACTGGCCCGGGCGCTCACCGAGCGGGGGCACCGGGTGCTGCTCACCGGTTCGGCCGACGAGCGGGAGCTGGCCGCCGGGGTGGCCGACGCGGCCGGCCTGCCGCCCGGCGCCGTGCTGGCCGGCCGGACCGACCTCGGCGCGCTCGCCGCGCTGGTCGCGCACGCCCGGCTGGTGGTCAGCGGCGACACCGGCGTGGCTCACCTGGCCACCGGGTACGGCATCGCGTCGGTGGTGCTTTTCGGGCCGGTGCCGCCGGCGCACTGGGGGCCGCCGCCGGACCGGCCCCGGCACCGGGCGCTGTGGGCCGGCGAGCGTGATTGGGCGAGGTGGGACGGGGTAGGAAGCCACCCGACGTTGGCGGCTCTGCGGCCCGACGAGGTGCTGGCCGCCGTGGACGAGGTGGAACGGGTGGTGCGGGTCTCCGGTGCGGTTGCGGCGTAGTGATCCGGGCAGGCCGGGATATGGGCGTCGCCGGCGCGGTAGGGGCTGGCTCTTCCTGGATCCGACCGGCGAGCCGGTCCGGGATCCCGACCAGCTGGCCCGGTTGCGGGAGCTGGTCATCCCGCCGGCGTGGAAGGACGTCTGGATCTCGCCGTACCCGAACGGGCACATTCAGGCGACCGGCATCGACGCGGCCGGGCGCAAGCAGTACCTCTACCACCCGCTGTGGCGGGAGAAGCAGGACGAGGCGAAGTTCGACCACATGTTGGAGGTGGCTCGGCGGCTGCCGGCGCTGCGGGAGCGGGTGGGTCGCGACCTGGACGGCCGGGGTCTGGGCCGGGACCGGGTGCTGGCCACGGTGGCCCGGCTGCTGGACATGGGGATGTTCCGGGTCGGCAGCGACCAGTACGCGGCCGGCGACGACCCGACGTTCGGGGTGTCCACCCTGCGCCCCGAGCACGCCCGGTCCCGGGGCGGCTGCGTGATCTTCGAGTTCCCCGCGAAGGGCGGGATCGAGCAGGTGCGCCGGATCGAGGACCCGGAGCTGTGCCAGGTGTTGGTCAACCTGCGTCGCCGGCGGCGGCGGGCGGACCGGCTGTTCGGCTACTGGGACGGCCGGGAGTGGCGCGACGTGCGCAGCGACGAGGTCAACGGGTATCTGCGCGACGCCAGTGGCGGGGAGATGACCGCCAAGGACTTCCGCACCTGGCACGCCACCGTGCTCGCCGCGATCGAGCTGGCCACGGTCGGCCCGGCGCGCTCGATGACCGCCCGCCGGAAAGCGGTGGCGGCGGTGATGCGGGAGGTCGCCGAGTTGCTGGGCAACACCCCCACGGTGGCCCGGACGTCCTACGTGGACCCGCGGGTGGTCGACCTCTTCCACGACGGGGTGGTGGCGCCGCTGGACCCGGGGCTGCCGCGCGAGGAGGCCGAACGCGTCGTGTTGGAGCTGCTGGAGAAGACCTGACCGGCCCCGCCGACGATCCTGGGGGGAGAGCGACGGGACCGGAGCCTCAGCAGACGGCCGGGAACCCACCGGGCGGCCGCCCGCCGCGTCCCGCGGCGGGCGCCTCGCCACGGCCCCCGTTGGCGGCCCACCCTAAGCCCGGCTGTGCGGGCGGCGGGTTGGCCGCGTTGGTTGTCAGTCTGCCCGCGACGAGTTGACCATTGACGCCGCGCGGTTGACGATCCGCGCCGAATCCGAGTGTTCCTCCCGGTACGCCTGGGGGCTCGTCCCGTACGCGGCGCGGAACGCCCGGCTGAAGTGGGCCTTGTCCGAAAACCCCCAACGGGCGGCGACGGCCTGCACGGTGTGGCCGCGCAGCGCCGGGTCGGCCAGGTCGCGCCGGCACCGGGCGAGCCGCAGGTCCCGGATGAAGGACGCCACGGTCGACTCCTCGGCCTCGAACAACCGGTGCAGCGAGCGCAGCGAGATGTGGTGGGCGTCCGCGACGGTCTGCGGGCTGAGCGTCACGTCGCCGAGGTGGCGGTGGACGTACGCCTGCACCTGGGTGACCAGCGCTCGCCGGCGTACCTCGGTGGGCACGGCGTCCTCGGCGACCAGGTGCCGACCGAGCATGGTGGTGGCGAGGTCCAGCCCCACCGCGCCGAGCCGGCTGGCGTCGGCGGCGTGGTACTGCTCCGGGTGCCCGGTGACCTGGAGCAGGAACTGCGCCAGCAGCGCCCCGATGCCCTCGCTGCCGGACATCCGGCCGCCGTAGAGCGCGGCCATCCGCTGCGGCGGCAGCGGCAGCGCGGCGTGCGGGATCAGCGTGATGATCGAGGTGGCCTGGTCGCGCTCCGGCTCGATGGCGTGGTGGCAGACGTCGTGCGGGCGGGAGGCGTCGTAGAAGGTGAACTCACCGGCCTGGATCTCGCTGTGGCGACCGTCCTGGCTGGACGTGCCGACGCCGCCCGTGGTGAGGGCGAGGATGTACAGCTCCGGGTCGGAGCGACGGACCAGCTTGCGGGTCCGGGTGGCGTCCAGCGACGGGTACTCGTACTCGACCAGCTGGATCGGGCCGAGGTCGATGAAGTCGGCCCGGGCGGCGAAGTCGTCCGAGTGCGCGGACTGGATCCGCAGCGGCGCCGAGGTGCGCGCGACGAGGTCGAGCCACATCCCGAACCGTTCACCGGGCGGCAGCACGGTGGTGTCGACGGTGTCCCTGCGCAGCATCCGGCGCTCCTCAGACCGCTCGCCGGCGGATCAGGGCCTCGATGCCGTCGAGGATCCGGTCGAGGCCGAAGGTGAACTCCTCGTCCGGGTCGTCGTCGTGGTTCAGCACGCCGGAGGTCAGCACCCGGTGTAGCGCCGGGAAGCGGGCCGGGTCGATGAGCCGGCTGAGCATCCGGCCGTACGCCGGCATCATCTCGCCCGGCTTCCTGCCGGCGGCCCGGCTGCCCTCGGTGATCTGGGTGGTGAGGGTGGCTTCGCTCCGGACGTACCCGGTGATCAGCAGCAGTGCCGACATCTGCTCGCCCTCGGTCAGCGCGGTGCCGTCGAGGCAGCGCAGCCCGTCCTCCATCCAGCCGAGCGTCTGGGGGGTGAGCGGCGGGCCGGTGATCGGCACGTGCAGCAGCCAGGGCCGCCGCCGCAGCACGTCGTGCTCCGCCCAGGCCCAGCGGGTGAGGCCGGCGCGCCAGTCGACGCCCGGTGCGGCGGGGCCGGGCGAGGGGCCGTACCCGGTGTCGACCATGAGCATCAGCAGCTCGTCCTTGGAGCCGATGTGCCGGTAGAGGGCCATGGTGGCGGCGCCCAGCTCCTTGGCCACCCGGCTCATCGAGACGGCCGCCAGCCCGTCGGCGTCGGCCACCCGCACGGCGGCGTCCACGATGCCGCTCACGGTCAGCCCCGGCCGGGGGCCCTTGGGTGGCCGCTCCCGCAACCCCCAGGCGCTCTCGATGGCCGGCGGGATCGCCGGGCCGTCGTCGTCTGTCCTCGCCGCCACGTTTTCCTCCTTGCCCGGCCATCCTAGTTCTGCGTATGGTCTACGCATTACAGCGTACGACATACGCAGAAGGAGTTCTCCCATGACGACGACGACCGCACCGGCACCCCGCGCGGGCCGGCGGGAGTGGATCGGGTTCACGGTGCTGATGCTGCCGCTGCTCCTGGTCTCGATGGACGTGTCGGTGCTCTACTTCGCCGTCCCGTTCATCAGCGAGGAGTTGCGCCCCACCGGCACCCAGCAACTCTGGATCTTCGACATCTACGGCTTCGTGCTGGCCGGGCTGCTGATCACCATGGGCGCCCTCGGTGACCGCATCGGGCGGCGCCGGCTGCTGCTGTTCGGCGCGGCGGCGTTCGGCGCGGCGTCCCTGCTGGCCGCGTACGCCGACAGCGCCACGACGCTGATCGCCGCGCGCGCCGTACTGGGCGTCGGCGGGGCCACCCTGATGCCCTCCACGCTCGCCCTGGTGCGCAACATGTTCCACGACGCCAAGCAGCGCGGCACCGCGATCGGCATCTGGACCGCCACGCTCACCGGTGGCATCGCGATCGGTCCGGTGCTCAGCGGCGTCCTGCTGGAGCACTTCTGGTGGGGCTCGATCTTCCTGATCAACATTCCGGCGATGGTGCTGCTGCTCCTGCTCGCCCCGGTGCTGGTGCCCGAGTTCCGCAACCCGACGGGCGGGCGGTTCGACCTGGTCAGCGCGGTGCTGTCGCTCGGCGCTCTGCTGCCGGTCATCTACGGCATCAAGGAGATCGCCCGCGACGGCGTCGACGCGGCGCGGGTGCTGGCCATCGTGGCGGGCCTGCTGGTCGGGGCGCTGTTCCTGCACCGGCAGCGGACCCGGACGTACCCGATGATCGACCTGGCGCTGTTCCGCCGTCGCGGCTTCGCGGGGTCGCTCGCGGTCAACCTGCTGGCGATGTTCGCCCTGGTCGGCTTCGCCATCTTCACCACCCAGCATCTCCAGCTGGTGTTCGGCCTCAGCCCGCTGCGGGCGGCACTGTGGAGCCTCGTGCCGTCCCTGGCGGTGGGCGGGATCGCCCCGGCCGCCGCCGCGCTCGCCCAGCGGGTCGAGCGGGCGTACCTGATCGGGACCGGTTTCGGGATCGCCGTGCTCGGCTTCGTGGTGCTCACCCGGGTCACGCCGGAGTCGCCGCTGTGGCTGCTGCTGCTCGGCGCCAGCATCTACGCGGCCGGTCTGGTGATGGTGATGTCACTGGTCACCGAGCTGGTCCTCGGCGCGGCGCCGCCGGAGCAGGCCGGTGTCGCCTCGGCGCTGACCGAGTCCAGCAGCGAGCTGGGCGGCGCGCTGGGGATGGCGATCCTGGGCAGCGTGGGCGCGGCCGTCTACCGTCGTGAGGTCCTCGACGGCCTGCCCGCCGGGCTCCCGGCGGACGCCCGCGACGCGGCCCGGGAGACGCTGGCCGGCGCGCTGGCGGTGGCCGAGGGCCTGCCGACGCAGCTGGGCGACACCGTGCTGCACGCCGCCCGGCTCGCGTTCACCGACGGGCTGCACCTCGCCGCGATCGCCGCCGTGGTGGCGATGCTGCTCGGCGTGGTGACCGCGCTGCTCTCGCTGCGCGGCGTCCGCCCCGGCGACCCCGCCGTGCTGCCCGCCGAGCCGGTTTCGGCCGCCCACGGGTCGACGACGGCGAACGAGCGGACGCCGACCCCGACCGGTCCGGGCGGCCCGGCTGCCGGGTGACCGGCGCAGCGAAGCGGCCGCCCGGTGGCCTCCCGAGAGGGGGACCACCGGGCGGCCGCCCGGGTGTTCGTGGTCGGGTGGGTCAGTCGTTGAGCACGTGCGCGAGACGGTCGCGGAAGCGCCGCTCCGAGTCGCTGACCGACTCGCCGCCCAGCCCGAGCAGACCACCGCTGGACGCGGCGCCCACCACCTGCTCGGCGATCTTCACCAGCCAGTGCTTGTACGCGCCGGCCTCGCCCTCGTCGACCCGGACGGCCAGCAGCGTGGCGGCCTCGGCGGCCCGCAGCAGCACGTCGTCGATCATCGCCCGGGGGTCGGCGGGGGCGATGACGGGCAGCTCCTCGCCGCTGTCCGGGTCGCCGACCCGGGTCACGATCTCACCGGCCACGGCGGCGACCAGGGGACTGGCCGACTCCCGGCCGGCGGCGATGGTCTCCAGCCCGGCGGCGTTCTCCGCCATCGTCCGGCGGGTGCCGTCGGATTCCGCGGCGCTCGCGGCGGTCAGCACCGACTGCGGCAGGCCGACCAGCAGCCCCCACTCCTCGTCGGAGAAACCAAAACCGGTGTACGCCGGCTGCTCGATCACGGCAACGCCCCTTCCGCCCTGCTCTGTCCTGGTCAATCGATGGGCCCCGCGCCGGTGCCCGGCTCAGGCTAGTCCAGCGCCAGCAGGCCCTGTTCGGACACCACGCGCACGGACAGCGTCTTGTACCCGACCTCGTCGAAGAGAACCGTCATCTTGTCCTCCTCGTACCCGAGCACCAGGCCGTGGCCCCACTCCGGGTGCCGCACCTGGCTGTGCACCGGGAACGGCCCGACCGCGCCCTGGTCGGCGACGCTGGTGCCGTTGTGGCAGTTGTCGCAGTGCGCGCAGACCTTCGTCATCTGCTCGCCGAAGTAGGCCAGCAGGGTCTGCCCCCGGCAGGCGGTGGTCTCGGCGAAGGCCCGCATCATGTCCGTCCGGGACCGGGTCACCGTCTGCTGCCGCTCCGCCTCGGCCAGCGCCGCCGCGGCGGCGTCCACGGGCGTCGGGGCGTAACGGGGAACGCCGAGGCGCTGCCGGGCGCGCGGCTCGGCGGCCCCGACCTGCTCCAGAAGGGACAGGTACTGGCCCAGCTTGCGCGGCCCGAGGCCGGTGGCCTCCCTCAGCTCGGTCTTGGTGGCGGGCTTGCGGCGCAGCAGCGCTGCCAGGTCGCGCAGCTCGGTCTCGTCGGGCAGGCCACCGCTGAAGAACCGTTGCAGCCCCACGTCCTCGGCCTGCCACAGCAGCAGGACCCGGGCCGGCTGCCCGTCGCGCCCGGCCCGGCCGATCTCCTGGAAGTAGCTGTCCGGCGAGTCGGGCAGCGCCATGTGCACCACCCAGGCAATGTTCGGCTTGTCGATACCCATTCCGAACGCCGAGGTGGCCACCATGATCGGCACCTCGTCGGCGAGGAACGCCTCGTGCAGCTCGGCGCGCGCGCCGGCCGCCATGCCCCCGTGGTAGCACTGCGCCGGGAACCCGTCGTCGGTCAACCGGGCGGCCAGCTCCTCGGCCGAGCGGCGGGTCGGCACGTAGATGATTCCCGGCCGCTCGTCGTCGCGCAGCAGCGTGACCAGCCGCCGCCACCGGTAGTCCTCGGTGGGGCAGTGCGCCACCTCGAGGAACAGGTTGGGCCGGTCCAGCCCGGAGACCACCACCTCCGGCTTCCGCAGCCGCAGCCGGGCGATGATGTCGTCGCGGACCGGCGGGGACGCGGTGGCGGTCAGCGCGACCACCGGCGGCCGGCCGATGCCCTCGATCAGGTGCCCGAGCGCCAGGTAGTCGGGGCGGAAGTCGTGCCCCCAGGCCGAGATGCAGTGCGCCTCGTCGATCGCCACCAGCGCCGGCTTGAGCGAGGCGACCTCGGCCATCCGGTCGGGGTTGCTCAGCTGCTCCGGGGTGATGAACAGGAACTCCGCCCGGCCCTCGCGGATCTCGGTGATCGCCTCGGCCTGCTGGGCGGCCGACTCGTTCGAGCTGATCCGCACGGCCCGCAGCTCCGGGCGCTGGCGTTCGTTGAGGGCCGCGATCTGGTCCTGCTGGAGGGCCAGCAGCGGGGAGATCACCACGGTGGGGCCGGGGATCAGGCTGGCCGGGATCTGGTAGATGGCCGACTTGCCGGCGCCGGTCGGCAGCACCACCAGGGCGTCGCGTCGCTTCATCACCGCCCGCATGGCGGCGAGCTGGTTGGGCCGCAGCGTGGTCCAGCCGAAGAGGCTCCGCGCCGCGCGGCGCAACGTCATCGAGTGCGTGGACAGTTTCATCGAGGGCCGGAGGTACCCGACCCGACCAGCACCGAAACGCGCCCGTCTGTGACGTCGCCGACCGTCGCCGGATCGAGACCGTGGACGGTCGCCGACGCGGTCGGACGGCAGCCGCCCAGGATCTCGCCGGGGTGGGACGGGTCAGCGCAGGCGGGGCAGGACCTCGCGCTGGTAGAGGTCGAACAGGCCCTGGTGGTGCGGGCCGACGGTGGCCACGTACACCTCGTCGAAGCCGGCCTTGGCGTACTTGTCGATCATCTCCAGGTGCGCGTCGGCACTGTTGCCGCACACGAACGCCTCCTTCATCATCTCCGGCTTGACCAGCTCGGCAACCTGCTCGAAGTGGCGCGGCGAGGGAAGCACCTGGGACAGCTCGCCCGGCACCCCGGCGTTGGGCCAGCGCTCGTACGCGATCCGCATGCCCTCGTCCTCGCTGTCGGCGTACGCCGCCTTGAAGCCGGCCTGGCACGGCTTGTCGCCGCCGCCGTTCTCCCGGAAGCGCCGGACCATCTCGGCGTCGGGCATGGTGCTCACGTAGCCGTCGCCGATCCGGGCGGCCAGATCGATGGCCTTCGGGCCGAAGCCGGAGACGTAGATCGGTGGGGGAGCGTCGGGCAGCGTGTAGATCCGGGCGTGTTCGACCGTGTAGTGCTTCCCGTGATGGTTGACGAAGCCGCCCTCCCACAGCTTGCGCAGCACCTCGACGGCCTCCTCGAGCATCTCCAGCCGGACGTCGGCCTGCGGCCAGGCGTCGCCGAAGATGTGCTCGTTGAGCGCCTCGCCGCTGCCGACGCCGAGCACGAACCGCCCGCCGTGCAGCACCGCGCTGGTGGCGGCGGCCTGGGCGATCACGGCCGGGTGGATCCGCACGGTCGGGCAGGTCACCGCGGTGGTCACCGGCAGCGAGCAGACCTGGCTGAGCGCGCCGATCATCGACCAGACGAACGCGCTCTGCCCCTGTGCGTCCACCCACGGGTGGTAGTGGTCGGAGATCCACAGCGCCTCGAAGCCGGCCTGTTCGGCGCCGCGCGCCTGCTCCAGCAGCTCTGCCGGCGTGAACTCCTCACTGGACAGAAAGTAGCCGATCTTCATGGTCTCCCCCTCGCGACGCGGACCCGCTGACGGGGGAAGCCCTACCCCGGCCAGGGTCGGCCACACCCGGCCCGCCGGTGCCCGATCGGGTGGGTCGCGCTCAGCGGCGGCCGAACATCGCCCGGATCGCGGCGAGCAGCAGCAGGGCGCCGACCACCAGGCCGAGCAGGCGTACGCCGGGGATGTCGGCCGGGCTCGTGGCGTCGGCCAGCAGGGCGGGGTCCATCCCCGCACTCTCCCCGGGACCGGGCGGCCGGGCAACTGTAAGGTTTATTGACTATTGAATCGCCCAGTGTGACCATGGCAGCACCGCCTGCCGGTGGCGGTGCGCCGAGGGCGCGCGAGAGATGGGGTACGGGGGCCGCATGAGCGAGCGCAACCAGCGGATCGGCGCGGGCGCGCCGGCACCGGGGACCGACGGCGACCGCCACGAGGGGGCGGCGTGAGCGCGCCCAGCGGGCACCTCCCGGCGCTGGCGGCCGCCGTCCTGCAACCCGGGTTCGTCGGCACCACCCCGCCACCGTGGGTGTGCCGCTGGCTCGGCGAGGGGCTCGGCTCGGTGGTGCTCTTCGCCCGCAACGTCGTCGATTCCGCCCAGGTGGCGGCGCTCACCGCGACGCTGCGCGCCGAGCGGCCGGACGTCATCGTGGCGATCGACGAGGAGGCCGGCGACGTCACCCGGATCGAGTCGGTCCACGGCAGCTCCCGGCCCGGCAACTTCGCCCTCGGCGCGGTCGACGACCCGGAGCTGACCGAGGCGGTCGCCCGGGACCTCGGCGTCGAGCTGGCGGCCGCCGGCGTCACCCTCGACTACGCCCCGGACGCCGACGTCAACTCCAACCCGGCGAACCCGGTGATCGGCGTCCGCTCGTTCGGGGCCGACCCCGCGCTGGTCGCGCGGCACACCGCCGCCTGGGTCCGCGGTCTCCAGGACGGCGGCGTCGCCGCCTGCGCCAAGCACTTCCCGGGGCACGGCGACACCCGGGTCGACTCCCACCACGACCTGCCCCGCATCACCGCCGACCGGGACCGGCTGGACGCCTGCGAGCTGGCCCCCTTCCGGGCCGCCGTCGCGGCCGGCGTGCAGGCCGTGATGACCGGCCACCTGCTCGTGCCCGCGCTCGACCCGCAGCTGCCGGCCACGCTGAGCCACCGCATCCTGGGCGGCCTGCTCCGCGACGAGATGGGCTTCTCCGGCGTGGTGGTGACCGACGCGGTGGAGATGCGCGCGGTCGCCGACCGGTACGGCTTCGCCGGCGCGGCGGTCCGCGCGCTCGCCGCCGGCGCCGACGCGATCTGCGTGGGCGGCGAACGGGCCGACGAGCACGCGGCCCGGGAGCTGCGCGACGCGATCGTGGCCGCGGTCGTCTCCGGTGACCTGCCCGAGGAACGCCTCGCCGAGGCGGCCAAGCGGGTCGGCCAGCTCGCCGCCTGGACGGTGGCCGCCCGCACGGCCCGGTCGGCCCGAGCGCGCGGCGACGCCGCTGTCGGGCTGGTCGCCGCCCGCCGCGCCGTGCGGGTCACCTCCGCCGGCGCCGGAACCGTCGCGCTGCCCCTGACCCGCGCGGCGCACGTGGTCGAGTTCGAGCCGCCGCGCAACATCGCCATCGGCGCGGAGACGCCGTGGGGCATCGGGGTGCCGCTGGCCGAGCTGCTGCCCGGCACCAGCGCCGTCCGCTACGCCGAGCCCGACGTGCCGGCCGATCCGGGCGCCGGGGCGGGCGGTCGCCCGCTGGTGCTGGTCGTCCGCGACCTGCACCGGCACGACTGGATGCGCGCCGCGGTGCAGCGAGCCCTGGCCACCCGGCCGGACGCGGTCGTGGTGGAACTGGGTGTGCCCGAGCTGGTCACCGGCGCGGTGCACCTGGCCACCCACGGCGCCACCCGGGCCAGCGGGCAGGCCGCCGCGGAGGTGCTGACCGGCGCCCGCTGACCCGACCGCGTCACGGGTACACGGCGACGAGGTCGGCGTACTCGGGATGCTTGTCGATGTACGCGGCCACGAACGGGCACTGCGGCACCACCCTGCCGCCACGGGCGCGCACCTCGTCCAGGGTGCCCCGGATCAGCGCGCCGCCGACGCCCATGTTCTGGAAGGCCGGGTCCACCTCGGTGTGGGTGAACACCAGCACCTCCCCCCGGGCCAGGTACGCGGTGAAGCCGGCCAGCGCGTCGTCGACCAGGATCTCGAAACGGTGCTTGGCGGGATTGTCCTCGACCAGGTTGCTCACCGGCCCATTGTCCCCGCGCCCTCGGCCAGCACGTCGAGTTCGGCGAGCAACCGGTCCACCTCGTCGGCCGTGTTGTAGTGGTAGATGCTGGCCCGGACCGCGCCGCCGCTGTCGCGCAACCCCATCAACCGGAAGTACTCGTAGGCGTAGTAGTCGCCCGAGGAGAGGCACAAACCGGTCGCTCCCAGCGCCTCCTGGGTGGCTGCCGGCGACATCCCGGCGACCCGGAACGAGACCGTCGGGCAGCGTCGGGCCGGGGAGCCGTAGACGGTGATGGCCGGGCGCGCGGCCAGCCCGGCGAGCAGCCGGTCCAGCAGCGCCTCCTCGTGCGCCTGGGCGGCGGCCAGCCCGGCCCGCAGCCGTGCCCGCCGGTCGCCCACCGCGTCCGGGTCGAGGCCGGCCAGGTGGTCCACCGCGGCGGCCACGCCGGCCAGCAGCGGGAAGCTCGGCGTGCCGTACTCGAACCGGTCCGGCACCGCGTCGGAGGACGGGATGAGCTTCGCCGGGCGCAGCGCCGCCCACCGGGCCGGGTCGGCCACCATCGCCGCCAGGTGCGGCCCGGACCACTTGTAGGCGCTGGTGACCAGCACGTCGGCGCCGAGTGAGGCCAGGTCGGTCGGCCCGTGCGGGACCGAGTGCACCCCGTCGACGCAGACCAGCGCGCCGACCGCGTGCGCGGTCTTCGCGATCGCCGGCACGTCCGGCACCGTGCCGATGGCGTTGCTGCCGGCGGTCACCGCGACCAGCCGGGTGCGCTCGCCGACCAGCTCGGCGTACTGCCCGGCGGGCAGCTCGCCGGTGTGCCGGTCGACCTCGGCCCACCGCACCGTCGCGCCGGCCGCCTCGGCGGCCTGCACCCACGGCCGCACGTTGGCGTCGTGGTCGAGCCGCGAGACCACCACCTCGTCGCCCGGCCGCCAGGCCGCGCCGAGAGTGCGGGCCAGGGTGTACGTCAGAGCGGTGGCGCTCCGGCCCAGCACCACCCCGGCCGGGTCGGTGCCGAGCAGGTCGGCGACCGCCGAGCGGGCCGCGGCCACCAGCTCCAGCGAGCGGCGGCCCGGGACGAAGGCGGCACTGCGGTTGCCGACCGCGCTGCGCATGGCGTCGGTGACCGCGTCGATCACGCCGGCCGCGGTCTGGGTGCCCCCGGCCCCGTCGAAGTGGACGAAGCCCTCGGTCAGGGCGGGGTAGGCGGCCCGGGTGCGGGCGATGTCGAAGGGCATGCCCGGGACCCTAGCCGGTGCCCCCACGCCCTTCTCGGCCGCCGGGATGATCACCGCTCGGCGCGGGTCTCGCGCCCGTCTCGTACCCTTGGCGGGGTGACGAACCCATCCGCCACCATTTCCCTGACCCCCATCCGCCGCGCCGCCGGCCTGTTCGCCGGTCTGGCGCTCGGCCTCGCCGTGCTCGCCGGCTGCAGTTCGCAGGGCGCCTCCACCGACTGCGGGCTGGACGCCTGCACGGTCACCTTCGAGCGGGGTGTCGACGCGAGCGCCACCATCCTGGGCGTCGAGGCCAAGCTGGTCGGCGCGGAGGGCGACCAGGTGACCGTTGAGGTCGCCGGCGAGCAGCTCACGCTCACCACGGGCCAGCAGGCCACCGAGGCCGGCGGTTTCGCGGTCACCCTGGACAGCGTCACCGACCAGCAGGTCAAGATCCGCGTAGCGCGGAACGCGGGCAGCTGACCTGGGGCGGGTGGCGGTGGCCGACGTTTGGGGATCTTCGTAATCGGAGATTGTGGCGCCATGTCACTCACCCGTAGCGCCGAAGCCACCGCCTCCCGCACGGCGGACAGCCGGTGGCTGGAACTCCTCGCCCGGGCCGGCTTCATCGGCTACGGCATCGTGCACCTCCTCTTCGCCTGGTTGGCGTTGCAGATCGCCTTCGGAACGTCGTCCGACGACGGCGACCAGTCCGGCGCGCTGCGTACCCTCTCCGCCCAGCCGCTGGGCAAGTTCCTGGTCATCGCCACCGCGGTGGGTCTGCTCGCCATGGCGATCTGGCAGGCGCTGGAGGCGGCGGTGGGGCACCGCGCCGAGCGGGGCAGGGAGCGGGTCGTCGAACGGCTCGCCTCGGCCGGCCGCACCATCGTCTACCTCTACTTCGCCTGGACCGCGTTCAAGGTCTTCAAGGACGCCGGTTCCAACAGCGCCGACCAGCAGGAGGCGCTGACCGGCAGGCTGATGACCTCCAGCGGTGGACGCTGGCTGGTGGGCCTGGCCGGGCTGGTGCTCGCCGCGATCGGTGTGGGCCTGGTGATCTACGGTCTGGTCAAGCGCTTCGAGAAGCACCTGAAGACCGGCGAGATGAGCCCGAAGACCCGCAAGCTGGCCCGCCGGCTGGGCATCGCCGGGTACGTCGCCAAGGGTGTCGCGTACGGCATCGCCGGCCTGCTGATCATCGTGGCGGCGGTGAACTACGACCCGGAGAAGGCCCGCGGTCTGGACGCCGCGCTGCACGCGCTGCGGGACCAGTCGTACGGCGCGGTGCTGCTCAGCCTGGTCGCCCTGGGCATCGCCGCCTTCGGCCTCTTCTGCTTCCTCCAGTCCCGGTACCGCAAGGTCTGAAACTGGTCGATTCCGGGGACGTCGGGCATTGTTGGGCCTTTGCCCGAGCACCATCGCCCAGCCGGAGGGGAGCACCACGCACGTGCAGAGTTATCTCGGAACGGCCGTCGCCGCGCTCGTCGCGGCGGCGGTCGCTCTTTTCCTGGTCGAGGTCGTCCACCGGATCACCCGGCGGCTCGGCCGCCGGTCGCTGCTGATGACCGAGTTGACCGATCACGCCCACCGGCCGTTCCAGGTCGCGGCGACGGTGCTGGCGGTGCAGTTCGCCGCCCGCTTCAGCACCGGGTACGCCGTCGGCGAGGGCTGGCGGCGGCTGCTGCTGCACCTGCTCGTCCTGGGCGTCATCGCCACGACGGCCTGGCTGGTGGCCTCGCTGCTGGTGGTCGTGGAGGACACCGCGCTGGCCCGGTTCCGCGTCGACGTGCCGAACAACCGCCACGCCCGGCGGGTACGGACCCAGGTGGTGATGCTGCGCCGGCTGACCATCGCGGTGATCGTCATCCTGGCCGTCGGCGTGATGCTGATGACGTTCCCGAGCGTGCGCGGCATCGGCGCCGGCGTGCTGACCTCCGCCGGTGTGGTCGGCGTGGTGGCCGCGCTGGCCGCGCAGAGCCTGCTCGGCAACGTCTTCGCCGGCCTCCAGCTCGCCTTCAGCGACGCGGTCCGCCTCGACGACGTGGTGGTCGTCGAGGGGGAGTGGGGCCGGATCGAGGAGCTGACCCTCAGCTACGTGGTGGTGCAGATCTGGGACGACCGGCGGTTGATCCTGCCCACCTCGTACTTCACCAGCAAGCCGTTCCAGAACTGGACCCGGACCGAGGCCGCGGTGCTCGGCACCGCCGAGTTCGACGTCGACTGGGCGGTGCCGGTGCAGACCATGCGGGAGGAGCTGCGCCGGCTCGTGGAGAGCACCGAGCTGTGGGACGGCCGGGTCTGCGTCCTGCAGGTCACCGACGCCACCGGCGGGACGGTCCGGGTACGCGCGCTGGTCAGTGCCGCCGACGCCGGCAGCCTGTGGGACCTGCGCTGCCTGGTGCGCGAGCACCTGGTGGCCTGGATCCGCGACAACCGCCCCACGGCGATGCCCCGTCTGCGCACCGAGCTGGGCGGCGCCGGCAGCAACCTGCCCTGGCAGTGGGTGCAGCCGCGGCGGCCGGTGCGCCGGTTGACCGACACCGAGGTGCCCGACGACGCCCGCGTCTTCGGCGGCGGCGACGACGGCGCCGCCCGCAGCGAAGCCTTCGTAGGCCCCGAAGAACCCGCAACCCCCCGC